>JACOEF010000141.1 GCA_024998705.1 Nitrospira sp. | reverse complement strand
TCGCACCGGCCCCTGTCCGGGCCGGCTGAAAGGGACAACGTTGCAGACGAATATGCTCTTCGAATTCATGCTGGAACAATCGAAGACTGCTTTGAACCAGGACTGCGGCACCGGTGATAAGGGTGCAATACCCCGTGCCCTTCACAAATCCGCACAGTTGCAGCAACGATTCAAGGTCCTTCTGGCTCCCCTCTCCGCGCTCAATCTTGTCCATCAATGTCGCCAGATTGATCGTGCCCATCCGGCACGGAGGGCATTGGCCGCAACTTTCACCCTTGAAGAAATTCGAATACTTGAGGGTCGCTGCCACCATGCAGGTGGCATCATCGATGACAATTGTCCCGGCGGAACCGAGGCCAGTGCCGGCTTTTTTCAGCGAATCAAAATCCATCGGTAGATCGAGTTGATCCGCCGTGACCATGGAGAAGGCAGGCCCGCCTGGGAATACGGCTTTGATCTTGCGTCCATTGGGGACACCTCCGCCGCACGTCTCGATGAGGTCTCTGATCGTGACCCCCATCGGCATTTCATACACGCCGGGCCGATTCACGGATCCGCTGAGCGAGAAAAGCATGGTTCCGGGACACTTCTCCGTCCCCACCTGAGTAAACCACGCAGCGCCATTCTTAAGAATCTGGGGAATGTTACACAGCGTCTCAACGTTGTTCACCAGGGTCGGCTTCCCGTACAATCCGAAATCGGTGGGATAGAACGGCGGCTTTTGACGCGGCATGGCCGGACGTCCCTGCATCGATTCCAACATGGCCGTCTCTTCACCGGCCACATAACTGCCATGACCGGAGTAGACTTCGAGGTCGAGGTCCACGCCTGTCCCAAGGATGTTCTTCCCCAATAGACCACGCTCGCGGGCTTGGGCGATGGCTTTCCGCAGATTCGCCTCTTCTTCCGCATATTCATGGTTGACGTAAATGTACGACGCTTTGGCATTCACCGTTCGCGAGGCAATCAGACAGCCCTCTATCAGTTGATGCGGGATATGCTTGAGGAGGTGGCGGTCTTTAAAGGTCCCCGGTTCGTGTTCCCCGGCGTTGCACACGAAGTAGCGCTCCTGCACCCGGTGGTTGAGCACCTTGTCCCACTTGATTCCAGTCGGAAAGCCGGCGCCGCCACGCCCACGCAACCCGGCCTTATTAATTTCGCCGACGATGTCGTTAGGGGTCAGCTCTTTCAGACACTTCCGCCAGGCTTCATACCCACCGGTTTTGAGGTAGGGATCGATTTCCCAGGGAGCGCCTTCAAGCTTCTGCAATACCCTTGGTCGAGGTAGGGTCACGTTGTTCCCTTTCGGGGGTAGCACCCCCAGGTTAGCAGGAATGTACTATACGGCTGCTCTCCGGGGGCCGTCAAGCCAGGTTCGCCTGATTAGGCCTGAATCTCAATCAGTTAGGGCTGATAGACCTACAAGGAATCAGTCCAAAGACTCGCCGGCATTCGATCACGGTTCCTGGCATCGACCGGCTCAAGAAAAAGGGGACTGGCCATCCTTCTCGAACGACCAATCCCCATGATTTTGCTGACCAGCCCAGCTACTTCAAATGGCTCCCTGCTCCCATAAAGAACAACATGGGAATAGACAGCAGGAAGTTGATGCGCGACGCAATCAAAGCCGTTTTACCCCACTGAGCCATCTCCGGCGGAGCAGGCGTCCCCTGGGCAGCGGCGGCCACCGCTGCAATGACCTTCTTCTGATTGGGCCAGATAATCCCGTGCACATTCCCCATCATGATGATGCCCAGAAGGCCGCCGATCCCCAGCGCAAGCGCCCCCGTTCCACCTTTTGAATAGAGGTAGCCATACAGCACCACCCCCGCAAGGACGGTCACCGTCGCGCCATGGCGGAACCAATTCAGCGCGACAGGCATCAACTTGGGAATGACGATGTTCTTCGTCGGCCCATCCAGGCTCTTCAGAAAGCCGGCGTTAATGACGTTAAAGAAGTACAACAGCCCGATCCAGGTGATACCGGCCAGGAAATGGATCCAGCGCACGATCAGACCGAACCAATCGGCCTCACCCGCGCCCACTCCGGCCATACCCAGATAGACGACTATCAATCCGACAGAAAGCGCAAATCCTGCGCCCAATGTCTGATACGGATCCTCCAAGAATTTCATACGCCCCCCAACTGTAACGGTTTACTGCCAACCACGTTCTCTACTGCAGGCCATTGAGCCTTGTCAAGCGACCTGCGCCACATCCCCTTCGAAGTCGGCCTCTTACGCAGTCAGCAGGCGATCGACGACTGCACAGAGGTCCCGCACAGCGTCCGCAGACGCCTGTAATGCGGTGCGTTCCTCGGTGGTCAGATCATATTCAACGATGGATTCACCTCCGCTGCGCCCCAACGTGACGGGGACCCCGACGATGACATCCTTCAACCCGTATTCCCCCTCACAGAGCATGGCACAGGGCAGGACGCGCTTCTGGTCGTTCATGATCGCCTCGACCATGTCCACGGCGGAGGCGGACGGCGCATAAAACGCGCTGCCGGTCTTGAGCAGTCCCACGATTTCGGCCCCGCCGTCCTGCGTGCGCTTAATCAAGGCTGCCAGCCGCTCCGGAGCCAACCGGTCCGTAATCGGCTTGCCGGCCACCGTCGTTTGCCGGACCAGCGGCACCATCGTATCCCCGTGCCCACCCAACACCATCGCCTGCACATCCGTGCCCGGCACGTGCAATTCCTCGGCAACGAACGACCGCAAGCGCGCCGTGTCCAGGACACCCGCCATCCCGAGCACTCGCGATTTCGGCAGGCCACTGACCTGTCGCGCCACGTGCACCATGGCATCCAACGGATTCGTCACCAGAATCAGGATGATATTCGGCGAACGCGAGACCAGTTCCCGCACCACTGTTTTCACGATTTTGGCATTCGTCGCCAGGAGCTCATCCCGACTCATGCCTGGCTTCCTGGGAATTCCCGACGTGATCACGGCAATGGAGGATCCGGCGGTCTCGTCATACCCATTCGTACCGACGACGCGGGAGCTGTATCCACACACCGGCCCGGCCTGGGTAATATCCAAGGCCTTGCCCTGTGGAATGCCCGGCACAATGTCGACCAGGACGACATCGTAGGCATTCTTCTCCGCCAGCCGCTGCGCGACTGTCCCGCCGACATTCCCCGCACCCACCACCGTAATCTTTGGTCGTCCCATCATCCCACCTCGTGAAGCGTGAAACGTGAAGCGTCAAGTGCAAGGGCTTCCTTACACTCACCGTTTACCCTTCACGCGTGTTCGTGACCCGTCCAGCCGCCGACCTTGAAATTGATCGTGCAGACAAAATTATCGCCGTCATAAAAATTCACTTTAATTTTCTTCTTCCCGTAGTGTGCCGCGAGAAACTCCTCCGGCGCATCCACCAGTCCCTGGTACCCGCCGGCAGGATACTCACCCAGTTCGTGAAACACCACGATCATGCCGGCTTTCACTTCCTGCAATATTTTCGCGGTACAACGCGGATAAATTTCCCAAAACTTGGCGTCGATCTCCTCCCGCGTCGGTTCCGGCCGTTCCTCTCCCGGCTTGGTGTCGCGATTCGCAAACTTGGCCTGTCGCCGTACATAGGGATATTGATGGCCGGTAAATAACTTGTACAGCCACGGTGGCACAGTCGGTCGTGTCGGTTGCTCAATCATCGTTGATATGCTCCAGTGCTGCAAAGGCTTCGCGCGCGACCATTCAGGCCGTGAGCCGATGGTAAATCCTCGGGAGCTTCTCCGGCAACCCCTCCACTCGATCAATCACGACATACCGCACATCCCCGTACATTCGACGCACATACGGATCCGCCTGCTTGTCGATCGTAATGCAGACCGGCTCAACACCGCTGGCGCGGGCTTCCCGCAACGCCATGCGTGTATCTTCCAGGGAATAGTCGTCCTTGTATCCGTCGTCCAAGGGGCGGCCGTCGCTGATGACGACCAGAATCCGCGTCTTTGCCTGACGGGCGAGCAACTTGCTCGTTGCATGCCGGATGGCCGCACCGTCGCGATTCTGTTGCAGGGGCACAATCCCCCCCAACTTGGCTCCGGCACGCCCGGTCACCAACTCGTCGAATCCCTTCACGACGACAAAATCCACCTGATTCCGCCCCTGCCCTGAATAGCCGTACACGGCAAATTGATCGCCGATCGCCGTCAGCGCTTCGCACAGGAGCACGAGCCCCTGCTTTTCAATATCGATAATCCGCCGCCCCTGCTCGACCTGGCGACTGGTCGAGCCGCTGAGATCCACCAGGAATGCGGCGGCGACCTCACGTTCCCGCTTTTCACGCCGCACATAAATCCGCTCCGATGGCTCGATGCCCGCCGACAAATCCGCCATCCGACCGATCACGGCATCCATATCCAGGTCTTCGCCGTCCAACTGACCGGGAATGCGCCGGAGACCGGGCGGGCGCAGACTCTCGAAATAGCGGCGCAGCAGCCTGACCGTTCCCCGTTGTGCTGCGAGGGTCTCCTCCACAAAGTCCGATGTCCCTTCAACCGCTTCACGTTCAATCACGCGACACCAATTCATTCGGTAGTCCTGAATGGCGGCATCCCATTCACGATAACGAACCGCCTTGACCGCTCCGACCTTCTCGTCATCGGGCCGGCTCCCCTCGCCTTCAACCGCCAGAACCTCCTCCACGAGCGAGGGCTGTCGGCGGCCGGGGACAAGGACATCTTGCGACATCTGCTGCGAGCGCGCAGTGCCCGCTCCTGAAGACCCGCCGGAATCACCGGCCAAACCCGCGCCCCTTCGCTATCACCCTGACCGGATGCCGCACTCTGCTCGGGAGACGATTCCGTTCGGTCCCGTACCAGATTCGGATCCATCGCACCACGGTAGTCCCAATTGTCCATCGGCCGGTACGTATCGGACAGATCCTCCGAGGATTTGGGCGCCGGGATGGATTGTTCCGGAGCCTCCGCTTCGTCGTGGCTGGGAATGGCCTCCCGCCGAATGGCTAACAACTCGTCCATCCGCATATAGAGACGGTCGGCCAGGCGCACCGCATCCTCGGCGGTGGCTCGGGGATGAAAGATGGTCCGGCCGAGCGCCCAGAGTTGCTCGACTTCGTTCTCGACTGCCTCGGGGACAATGAGCGATCCGACGTCCCCGGTGGAAAAGAGTAGGAGTTGATCGACGACCAATTCGCGGACCGTCATGCCATGCGCGAGCGTCCGGATGTTGACGGCGTCTTTCGCAACCGCTGCCAGGTCGCGGCTCAATCCGGGATATTCGGCGCGCAACAAATACTCAACTCGTGCGTCCTCCAGGAGGGCCCACAGATCGCGAATCAGACCGGGCTGAGGATACCGAGCAAACACGTCTCCCAAACTCCTGACTTCTTTCGACAGGGGACGCCCATACCGCTGGGCAAGATCGTCAACTAGGTCCTGCAACCTGACAAGAGGCAACTCAAATGTGCCGAACTCCAGATGCCCGGCCTCATGCGCTGCCATCACCATGTAGAGACGTACGTTTTCCTCGTAGGTCGGATACCGCCTGATGATCGACGGCAGCCCGATACTCTGACCGTCTTCACTCACGGTGGCGCGAGCCATCGGTTGGGTCGATTCGAGAGAGTCCGGCAGATCGTGAATGCGCAGATCGCGACCACAGAGCGCCTGCGCGAATAATTTGACGCGACGGGCGATCTGCCGCAGCGGCACGCCGCTCAGGGCCTGAGAGACGGCGCCCAAGGCCTTCTCCGTTTCCATGGCGAAGTAGGCCCGCCCCCCCTCCAGACTGTACTCCAGCACTTCCATACCGGAGGCAAACCAGGACTGGAACTTGTCCTACGCGCCCTCACCGGATCCGATCAAGGCGATCAATTCAGGGCAACGTCGAAGATAGGCCAGCCCCGTGTCAGCGTCACGCTCGGCGACCAGCAGGCCGTACCGAAGGACCTGCGTTCGCCATTCATCTGCAGGAAGACGCCGGAGAATCGCAGGCGCTTCCGCCAATACCGCAATACCCGCTGCCGGTGCACGCTCGGCCATCTGCGCTCCGATCCCGATCACCTGATTGCGGTGCGACGACTCGGGAATATCTTCCAAAATGGCCGGACTCGTTCTGAAGAATTCTAGGACGCCCAGGTAATCCGGTTTGCCGAGACTGTTCTCGACGATGAGCTTCATGCCGAACCGCACCCAGGCACGAACGGCGTCGAGGGACAAGAGACGAGCAATCGAAGGAATCTGGCGGATATATTCCACCGCCAGGGCAACATCCGTTTCCGCCAGTTCACAGGCCAGCTCCATCCACACGGGCCAATCGGCCGGAGATAAAACACCGACCGCTTCCGGAGCAATCCGGATAAATTCCACCGCCACATTGGCCTGGCGATCTGCAAGCTCCAACCCGGCGGCCAAGACGACCGGTCTGCGTGAAGCCTCAAGAAGACTGAGCAACAGCGGACTTTCCTTAAAAAATCTCAAGGCCAACGCGCCGGAATCTGCCGCGATCGCGACGCCAAGATCGACCCAGGGCAGCACATCCGCCAGCAGGCCGCGACGCTGCATCTCGGCCAATGCCTCAATCGCAGCCTTGGCCGCTTTCGGGGCCTCTTCCGTCAGCTCGCCCAACAACACCAGGAGCCCCTCTATTGTGTCCGGCCTGGTCGCCGAGTCGGCAATGGCCTTCACCGCGGCGGCAGCCCCGTCGGGCCCGAGTTGTTCGGACAGCAGATCACACAGTTGTTCAAAAGAGCGCCCAGACGCCATAGTTTCAGAGTCCGCTTTGGGGAAGGAGGTGGATTGTAAAGGACACAATTTCGCTTGTAAACTGTGTCCTCGCGGCGGGCAGGCTCCCATCGCACACAGACAACGATTCACCGGACGGTTGTAACACGGGGGACAGGATGGCTGAACCGAGTCAAGAAAGCCTCGACAAGATGTGGAAGTATGTAAAGGGCTTCGCTGAGAAGAGCGGGACCGCCATGCATCCGAATGAAGCCGTCACCAAGGCGGTGGTTCTCGGCCTCGCCGCCCATATCGACGAATTGGGCAAACCCTTATGCCCCTGCAACTTCTACCCCGACAAACAAGCCGAAGCCAAGCTGCGACGCTGGATGTGCGCCTGCGACGAAATGCAGATCTACAAGTACTGCCACTGCCTGTTGTTCGTTCGGGAAGACGGCATGCCGATCACCGAATATCTGCCGGAAGACCACGAAGGCCGCCAGTGTTACGGCCTGATCACCGATCCGACTCCTGAAAAAGGCCGGGCACTCCGGCACAAGGCCCTGCCGATGGCGCCGAAGGAAACCACTTCACCGACCGCCCAGGACTCCGCCCCGCAACCGTGAACACGTGTATGACTTCTGGCCGGAACCCAGCGGTTACCCTTGCCCTCTCCGTCCTGTCCCTCCTGCTCGGCCTCGCCGCCACCGGATGCCTGCACACCATGGAGGCCATCGACCCACGGAGCCTGCCGACTCCCTCGGCTTTAGGCCAACGCCTCCAACAGCATGTGTCCATTCTCGCAAGCCCTGAGCTGGCGGGTCGGCAGCCGGGCTCACCCGGAAATCGCCAGGCCGCCCACTATATCGAGGAACAGTTCCGAGCCGTCGGACTCCAACCACTGCCGTCGCTCGGCGGCTACCGGCAAGCCATCTCGTCCACGATCGGCGACAACGTTCTCGGCGTCATCCCGCCGACTGCCGGCACCGCCGCACGTTGGATTGTCATTGGTGCCCATTACGATCATTTAGGCTATCCCTTCCTCGGTGCGGACGACAATGCCTCCTCCGTCGCCATTCTCATTGAAACGGCACGACACATGACCAGCCCATCCGGCCACGGCATCCTGTTCGTGGCCTTCAACAGCGAGGAATCTCCGTATTTCGGGAAGGCTGTGATGGGATCGCAGTTTTTATTTCATCATCTACCGGCGGAAATAGGCCGAGCCGAGACACTCCATGCCGTCGTCATCATGGACCTCATGGGTGGCGTGCAGTGGACCCCGGTCAAGGATGCGATCTTTGCCGCCGGCGCAGAGAAAAGCCCCTTGCTGTACCAACGCGTCAAACAAGCCGTTGCTCCATCACTCACGGTCTTCCCTGTGGGGATGCACCTGGTCGAAGAGATTCCCGAGATCGGCCACAAAGCCTTCAGCGACTACGACGTCTTCCGCAACCATGGGCTGCCGTTTCTGTTTCTCTCTGCCGGACGCACCCCGCGGTACCACACCGCCGGGGACGTCGCCAGCACCCTGCACTACGACCGCATGGCCGCCACCGTCGAATGGCTGCGAAACGTGACCGCCCTGATCGATCAGGATCAGGCGCCTTACGGATTTCACGCTGATCGGGTGGAGTGGGCCGATGAAGTGGCGTCGTTCCGTGAACTCGTGAACCGGGCCGTACAAGACGAGACGCGGATACCAGGCACGTCGCGGTGGTCGTTACATAAGCTGAGGCAGGATGCGGAATGGCTGCGAGATGCCGGCCGTTCAGAACCGACGCCGCAGAATCGTGATCGGCTGGAGCGGATTTCGATTCGTGTGCAGTGCCTGATGGCCGACTATTCGGGCTGTTTCACGCTTTGATCGACCCTGTCCCTGCACGGTCGACACAACAGAGACTGCTTCATTGCCAGCCGATCGTCTCATACCCTTTTTCTTTGAGACAACGTTCAACGAACGCGGCGTAATCAGGCTGCGGCTGCAGTGGTTTGTAGGTTCCGGCAAGAAACCCCAACACCCCCCCGACCGCGCCACCTGCTGCCGCCCCGATAGCGACACCTGCAGGCCCCCCGATCAAACCGGTGGAGGCTCCCACAACCGCCCCGCCGATCACTCCCAACGTGGCACCAGCGCCTGCATTTCCGCTCCAATTCGTCCCATGCTGCAGACCGGCGCGTTCCGCTTTCTCAGCACACACGGCCACCTCGCGTTCCGCCTGGTCTTTGCCATACAGTTGTACGCGTGTATTGGATTCCAGAATAGGCTCTGGGCCGGCACAGGCCACCAAGCTGATGATGCTCAAGGAAACCAACACGGCCCAGAATCGGAAACCACTCACACCCACGCCAACCTCAGCCATCCGATCCCCCTGCATCCCTTCACCTCCCAGTGCTGATCCACGAGCACAGAGCCCCAGACTCCGCCGATGCACTATTCAAGGCCGAGCTGTTGGCGCACCTGTTCGACGGAACGCCCCTTCACCAATATGCGCTTCTGTCGGCTCCCCGCGCCGGTCAAGAGCTGAATCGCACTCACCGGCACGCCACAACATCGGGCAAGAAACCGGCACAACTCCTCGTTGGCGGCGCCGTCGGAGGGCGGCGCCGCCACGCGAATTTTCACAGCCTGCCCATGTAGACCTGCGCATTCAGTGCGGGAAGCTTTTGGCTGGACATGGACCGAAATGGTGACGCCTTCAGATGTGCTGCGAACAGCCTGTTCCCGCTCAGGGGTTTGATTCTCTCGCATGGAGTGGCGGCTGGTCACCAGGGTTTCTGGGGGCAGAGTCTCAGCGCGTCGCGGGAGGCGGGTGCGTTAGAATATCGCCTTCACGACTTCGACGATGCTGCGCAGCATGTCCGGATCATCGGTAATCGGACGGGCGATGGCGACATCACAGGCACGATCCGTCGGCACGCCCTGCTTGATCAAGGTCGCCGCATAAATCAGCAGTCTGGTGCTCACGCCTTCTTCCAACCCATGATTCTTGAGATTGCGAACCTTCTCCGCAACCTTCACGAGGCGCTGCGCGATCTCAAGGCTCACGCCGGCCTCCTGCGACACCACCCGACTCTCGACCTCGGGCAACGGGTAGTCGAACTCGATCGCCATAAACCGCTGCTTGGTGCTCTGTTTGAGATCTTTCAGAATACTTTGATAG
>JACOEF010000559.1 GCA_024998705.1 Nitrospira sp. | reverse complement strand
GCTCTCGCTGCAAGGCGCTGTAGGATTCGAAGCGACCCTGCCTCTACACCTCACCCTGTTCAATGCGATTTCGATCGAGTTGCTGCGACTCGCCGTTCGATCGGACAACGGCGAGGGCCACGGCATCAACATCGTGGCCGCCACCGGCGCCACCCTCAAACTTGGCCCGGTCACGACAACCATCGACCAGGTGGGATTCGCTGCGACCCTACGGCTCCCTCCAGGCGGTGGGAACTTGGGTCCACTCGATCTCGCTCTCGGCTTCCAACCGCCGACGGGCATCGGCCTGGCGATCAACACGGCGGGGGTGACCGGCGGCGGGTTCCTAGGCTTCGAGCCGCAACGGGCCGAATACAGCGGCATGCTGCAGCTGGAGCTGGCCGAGACCATCGCCCTCAAGGCCCTGGGCCTGCTCACCACTCGGATGCCCGACGGCAGTCAGGGCTACTCGCTCATTGTCATCTTAACCGCCGAAGGCTTCGCGCCGATCCCCATCGGCCTAGGCTTCACCCTCACCGGCATTGGCGGCCTGGTGGCCCTGCATCGCACCGTCCGGACCGACGTGCTGCGCGACGGCCTCAAGACCGGCACCTTGAACTCGGTGTTGTTCCCGCCCGATCCGCTGCGGAACGCCCCGCAGATCTTCAGCGACCTGCGCCGCGTGTTCCCGCCGACCGCGGGCCGCCATGTGGTCGGGCCGATGGTGCAACTGCGCTGGGGGACGCCCACGCTCCTCACTCTCGATCTCGCCCTGCTGGTCGAACTGCCCTCACCCATCCGGGTCGTCGTCTTGGGCCGTCTGCAAGTCCTGTTGCCGAACCAGACCCATCCGCTCATTCAGATTCGGATGGATGCCTTGGGTGTCCTGGATGTGAGTGCCGAGACAGTGGCCCTGGATGCCACGCTCTATGATTCGCGCATTCTCCAATTCACGCTGACCGGC
>JACOEF010000794.1 GCA_024998705.1 Nitrospira sp. | reverse complement strand
GTGGTAATTAGTTGCGAACGCCGCTCCACACCTTGGCAGCGTCAATTTCCTTGTCAGGATTCAAGGTCTTGGCTTTTTCTAGGAGCACGTCGGTGGTTTCCGGATAGGCCGGGTCGGCGATGCAGCAATTGTCGACCGGGCAGACCGCTGCGCATTGAGGTTCGTCGAAGTGTCCGACGCACTCCGTGCAACGGTCATGAGTGATGACATAAATATTGTCGCCGACTCCCTGTCCGTCGCCGACATGGTTGCCCTTCCCTTCGGCGTCGCTACGCGTTTCGAAGATCGCTTCGTTGGGACATTCTGGCAGGCATGCCCCGCAGGAAATACACTCATCGGTGATCAGAAGCGCCATGGCCTGTGCCTCCTAGTTCCTAAATGACGGATAAGATGTTGACAATTTCGTGCCGCCGCGACCATAGTTCGCGGCGAAACAGGTCCGCATTCTATGCTGCTGTTCTTCGGCAAGTCAACAGAGTGAGCCTTGGGAAGAAGGCCTAGCACTCGGCAAGCCATGGGGCTTTGGGCCCAATGTACATGCGGTTCTACGCATGTGCGATCATAATGAGGATGCATTCATGTCCGACGACATTTGGTTATGGTGACGCGCGTGAGTGCGGCCGAGTCGGAGCAGCGTCGCAAGAAAATTGTGACGTTTGTGCTCTTGCTCATTTTACTGGTGAGTGTGATCCTGTTTCTCGGGGGGCCGAAGGAATCCGAGCTCATTCTCGTCGAGTTTCCGAATGGAAAGACCATGGAAACCGAAGTGGCCAGTACGCCAGAAAAATTGCTGTTCGGGCTCGCGTTTCGCGAAGGATTGCCAGCCGATACAGGGATGCTTTATATCTTTGAGTCGACCGGGCTGCATCGCGTGCAGACGAGACAGTTTCGTATCGCCGTGGATATGGTGTGGATCGATGAGAGCCACCATGTGGTGCACCTCTTAGAGCAGGTTCCCCCCTGCGAGAAGGACCCCTGTCCGTTGTACGGGCCTCCCCCCGAGCCGGTTCGGTATCTCATCGAGGCCGAGGCAGGCTCCATCCGGCGCGCGGGCATCACGATGGGGATGGAGCTCAAGTTTACGCTTCGCATGTAAGGAATCGGAGCCGTCTTTATGGAAGGGTTTCAGTGCGTGGCCAAGGTTGAGGACATTCTCCCTGGCCAGGTGAAGGTTGTCACGGTCAAGGAGCGGGCCATTGCGGTGTTTAATGTCGAGGGACATTTTCACGCCATTTATAACGAATGCCCGCATGAAGGGGGGCCCCTGAATAAGGGGCGTGTGAAGGGACATGTTGTTTCCTGTCCTTGGCATGACTTGAAGTTTGATATTCGCAATGGGCAAGGTACCGATGGCGGAGGCTACTGCGTCGGTAGCTATGATGTGCGGGTGGAGGATGGGCAGGTGTTCGTCGGGGGGCGGCGCAAGGTGTAACCCCTGGCAAGAGTGCCTGGGATTTGTGTGAGAGTACTATGAGTCCATTAAGCAAGGCAGTGCCCACCGGGACTGAGCAGGAACCGGGGGCGAAGTTATTCAAGGCTCGAGTGGGGGCATCGGTGCACATTCGGCTGTGGGAGGACCGCACGCGTGGGGAGTTATGGGTTCCCGCCTACGACGCCACCGTCATGCCCCTCGTTGAGGACGATTTTCTCCGCACGGCCAGCAATAATGCGGTCGATGCGGGGCAGCGTACGTTTGAGTTCAAGCCGATGGTCGTCGGGACTCACCGGTTGGTGTTTGAAAAGCGGATGGGGTGGAAATTCACGGCTGAGGACCGGCAAATCTTCTACGTGACGGTGTCGTAATGCGGCGGGAGGCGATGAGAACTGAGGCATGCCTGACATTGCCTGTGTGAACGGCCGTTTCGGTCTACTGGCTGATGCGGTTGTCAGTATTGAGGATCGGGGGTTTCAGTTCGGTGACGGGGTCTACGAAGTCATTCGTACCTATCGCCGGCAGCCCTTTGCTTTGGACGCGCATCTGGCTCGACTCGAGCGGAGCGCTCAGGCATTGCAACTGTCGAGCGGATATACGAGGGCTCAATGGGCGTCCTTGATTGAGGAAGGTCTG
>JACOEF010000793.1 GCA_024998705.1 Nitrospira sp. | reverse complement strand
TCAATCTTTTCTTGCTTAGCCATGCTGCCTCCTGTACACCAAAGGTCAACTAGCTCTTACCGCCGTCCTTCCCCGAGTCCGTCGACCCGACGGGCTTGAGGCTCTTCAGGGGGCGCGTGATGACTTCGTCGATCAGCCCATACCGCTTGGCTTCCTCGCTCGACATGAAATAGTCTCGCTCGGTGTCCTGGGAGATTTTGTCGAGCGGCTGCCCGGTGTGTTTGGCCATGATTTCGTTCAGGCGTTCTCGAATCTTCAGGATCTCGCGCGCGTGAATATCGATTTCTGTCGCCTGGCCCTGAAAGCCTCCCATCGGTTGATGGATCATGACGCGGGCATTCGGCAAGGCGTAGCGCTTGCCCTTTGTCCCGGCTGTCAGGAGGAAGGCTCCCATGCTTGCAGCCTGGCCCAAGCAGATCGTATTGATAGCCGGCTTGACGTATTGCATCGTATCGTAGATACCCAGTCCAGCGGTGACGCTTCCTCCAGGCGAATTGATATACAGATTGATATCCTTTTCAGGATCCTCAGCTTCCAGGAAAAGCAACTGAGCGATGATCAGGTTCGCCAAGACGTCATCGATCGGAGCGCCGAGAAAGATGATGCGGTCTTTAAGCAGGCGTGAGTAGATGTCATAGGCACGTTCGCCGCGGTTCGTCTGTTCGATGACAATCGGAACTAGCATTCAGCTGAATCCTTTCCGCTAGAGGCCTGACAGGTGGAAACTCTTCAGTTTACCATAC
>JACOEF010000002.1 GCA_024998705.1 Nitrospira sp. | reverse complement strand
GTACGCGATCCCCGACGGGCAGACCAACTTGCTCTTTCCGCCGACTTTAATCAGCTGCACGGCTTCGGTCCAGCACTTGATGACCTGGTTACCGGGGAACGTGGCGGGTTCGCACCGTTTGACAGAGCTGTCGAACACGGTTCCATCGGTCAGTGTCCCGTGATAATGAACCTTCACCGTATCGGTGGCCTTCGGCGTGGCACCCTTGCCTTCCTTGATAGTCGTGATGATGGCACCCGATTCCGTTTTCTTCGCGCCCGGCTCTGCCGCTGCCTTGGCTAGGAACCCAGCCCCGGCTTTTTTCTCAACCTCGGCCAGCGCGGTGGAGCGGACTTGCTGCGGCTGTTGAATCTTCGGGCCATACACCTGCAAGTCGACCTTCTGCGGGTGTTTTAAGACGCCATCGACCAGACCGGCTTTGACGAATTCCAGTTCGGATT
>JACOEF010000500.1 GCA_024998705.1 Nitrospira sp. | reverse complement strand
GGCTAACCGCTTAATTTGTTGCCGCTTTCTTGCAGGAAGTCAGTGCGACTTGGGAAGTGGGGGCAGGGCTCCAAGATAGGGAAACTCACCGATTTTCACGAGTGCCGTATCGGCTCGGAGCCTGAAATCATCCCGGGCAGTGTCAACGAATCGCGGATCCACCGTCAAATCCGAATCAGGCTTTAAGTCTGGCGCGGGCTGGTTGGGTGTTCCATGCCGGAGATAGTTCGATCCTGAATTCTGCATGGCATTGAAAGATAAGAGCACCCGGCTGGAGGAAGCCACCACAAATCCATAGGCGTTAAGGCTCACGATGTTGCCGGACGCTTCATTTTGTGACGTCCCCAGAAACGCCGCGCCTCCTCCGTTTTTCACAAAGGTATTGCCGACCAAAGCCGCTTTCGACTCATCATTCACGATCACCGCTTCGAACAGGCTCCTGGTGATGACATTTCGTTCGAGGCGGACCGTAGATTTGCCCGCGACACTGACCCCATGGTCATTGTCATGGATGAAATTGCTTCGCATGACCGCCTGGGAATTGGCAAATTGCACGCCGGTGGTTTCGCTGCCGCCGATGATACAGTCCTCGATGCGTACATCTTCCACCTGCTGCGTAAACAACATACCCTTGACGCGCACATGATGCAGGGTAATACCACGGCCATTGAACATCCCCATCGCGTGGCCGCCGTGTTCGTTGATCGTGAGGCCGGAGATCTCGATGTTCGTCGCACCATAGGGCCACTTCCCGACATGGAACACCCCGACACGTTCACGTCCCAGGATCGTCACCTGATCCATACCGGCCCCGACCAATCGGACATTTTCTTTGCTGTGAATGGTGACATCCTCGGCATAGGCGCCGGGCTTGATGAGGATGGTGTCACCCTTCTTTGCGGCATCCACCGCTTCCTGAATGGAGTGATACTGACCCGAGTCATCCAAGGCGACCACCAGCGGCTGCCGTTCGGCGGACGCCGGCTCTTCAGCCCGTGCGACGGAGAGGCTCCCCCCCCCGGCTGACAAGCACAGAGCAAGGACAGCGACGAGGCACGTTTTCATAGTCTTCATACGAATGGTCATACCGCCGGGCATGGAGAGAAGTCAATCGAGCGTCATTGCGAGCACTCGCCCCCCATGTTATCTTCCCGCGTTATGATCCTTGTGGGCCTCACCGGCGGCGTTGCGACCGGCAAAAGCACGGTGGCGAAGATGTTCGAACGATGCGGGGCGGTCGTCATCGATGCCGATGCACTGGCCCACCAGGTGATGGAACCGAGCAAGCCGGCCTGGCGCGCCATCATCCAGACCTTCGGCAGGGCCGTCCTCAATCCCGATCGTACCCTCAATCGCCAGGCCCTGGGCGCCGTCGTGTTCCGGAGCCGAGCCAAATTACGCCGCCTATAACAAATCATCCATCCCCGCGTCGCGCGTGAACAGGCCAGGCTGACCAGACAGGCCGCACGGAAAGATCCCAAGGTCGTCGTGGTGTATGACGTTCCGCTCCTGTACGAAGCCGGCATCGACAAGCGCGTGGACAGGGTCATCGTCGTGACCGCCGACCGGGAAACTCAAATCACCCGCCTCAACCAACGCAACGGATTTACCCGCGCTGAAGCCCTCCGACGCATCCGCAGCCAAATGCCGCTCAAGAAGAAGGCCGCAGCTGCAGACTATCTGCTGGACGGAACCACAGCCCGGCCACGCCTGCTGGCGCTGGTCAAACGGCTCTACCGCGAGTTACGCACCCTCGCCTAGATCGCAGCTTTTCCCTGGCGCATTCGGTGTGTTAGCATCCGCGCATGCACAACGTCGTCATTATCGGCTCCGGTCCCGCCGGCCTGACCGCCGCCATCTACGCCGCACGGGCCAATTTGTCCCCACTGCTCATCGAAGGCTGGCAGTCCGGTGGACAACTCACCACGACCACCGAAGTCGAAAACTATCCCGGGTTTTCCAAGGGCATCATGGGCCCTGAGCTCATGAAGGAGATGCGCGCCCAGGCCGAACGTTTTGGCACCCAATTCCTGACCGGCGATGTCTCTGCCGTGGATCTCACACAACGGCCGTTTCACCTGACTATCGACGGAGAACAGACGGTGCAAGCGGCGACCCTCATTCTGGCCACCGGCGCGTCGGCTATTGCGCTCGGCGTACCGAATGAAACCCGACTGATCGGACATGGCGTCTCGACCTGCGCAACCTGCGACGGCTACTTTTTTCGCGGAAAAGATTTAGTGGTCGTGGGCGGCGGGGACAGCGCACTGGAAGAGGCGAACTTCCTCACGAAATTCGCCCGAACCGTCACCGTGGTCCACCGGCGGGATAAACTGCGGGCCTCGAAATCATGCAGGACCGCGCCATGAAGAATGAGAAAATTTCGTTCGCATGGAATTCCATTGTCGAAGACATCCTGGGCACAAACGTGGTGACTGGGGCCCGGCTCAAGAACCTCGTGACAGGAGCCACGACTGAACTCGCCTGCGACGGCGTCTTCGTCGCCATCGGGCACCGGCCCAACACCGATCTCTTCAAAGGCCAACTTAACATGGATGAGAAGGGATACCTCCTCACCTCACAAGGGACAGCCACCAACGTCGCCGGCGTGTTTGCCGCAGGCGATGTCCAGGACACGAAGTACCGCCAAGCCATTACCGCGGCCGGCTCCGGCTGCATGGCCGCCATCGACGCCGAACGGTTTTTGGAGCACCAATGACCGTTGCGCCTGATCGGCCGGGATGCTCAAAATCGGCATCCAACAAGGCTGTAGCTGAGCGACGACCGGAACCGTACCCTTGGCATACTGAGAATTCTAGCGAGCCGAGTACGCCATCGACATCAAGCGAGGCCTGGAACACGAATGATTCTCGAATGTGACTCCGGCAGGATGCTCAACATGGACGTCCAGCGAGGCCACAGACGAAGCAAAACCGGAGGCGTACCCTCACGGTACGTTGAGGATATCGTCGAGCCGGGGACGAAGTTCGAGCTCGGCGGCGGCGAGTAATTCTTGAAAAACTAATACCGAGATTACCCCAGAAGGAGGTCGCTCAAAAGTTCTCCCAGCAAGGCCGCAGAGAGCTTGGCCGACTGAGCGTACCCTTGGCGGTACGTGAGGAAGGACAAGCGAGCGAGAACGCCGCTGGGGGAGGTTTTCAGCGACCGACACTATGCACTGCGCCATTGTCCACTACCACGAACTTGCCCTCAAAGGTCGCAACCGCGATTTCTTCGAACAACGGCTCGTCCGCAATCTCCGCCTGGCACTAGCCGATCTGAAGATCCGGCGGATCGAATCTTTGCAGGGACGTATCCGGGTGACGATTCCCGATGAGGTCACGCCCGACCTGGTGACCGAGCGACTCCGCCGCACTTGCGGCGTCTCAAACTTTCTGCTGACCGAATCCGTGCCGCTGAACCTCACGGCGCCGGACCTGACGACCATCAAGCAAGTCGCCGAGCGGCAACTCTCCGAACAGACATTCAACTCGTTTCGGGTAACCGCCAAACGCGCGGATAAACGCCTGCCGCTGACCTCCATGGATGTCGAGCGAGAAGTCGGCGGGTATCTGCACGACACCACAGGGAAAGCCGTGAAGCTGAAACAGCCGGACTTGACCCTCTACATCGAGCTGCTCACCAAAGAAGCCCATGTCGC
>JACOEF010000792.1 GCA_024998705.1 Nitrospira sp. | reverse complement strand
TAACCATTCGCCATCGGCTTGCTTCGCGGAGATGTGTATGCGTGGCGGTTGTGGCCCGCCGAACTTGACGGCATTGCTCAGCAGATTTTGGAACAGTTGCGCCAATTGTTTTTCATCACCCATCACCGCCGGCAGCGGGTCGTGGGTGATGACCGCGTGGCTTTCCGCGACAGCGTTCGTGAGATTGGCCAGTGCAGCGTTGAGCACCGTCTCCATGGCGGTCGGTTCGAATTGTCGGCCTCCTGTCTTCACTCGCGAATAGGCCAAGAGGTCTTGGATGAGCCGTTGCATGCGATTGGCGCCGTCCACAGCAAAGGCGATAAATTCATCGGCATCGGCATCGAGTTTTCCCTTGTAACGCCTTGCGATGAGTTGCGTGTAGCTGCTCACCATGCGGAGGGGTTCCTGTAAGTCGTGTGACGCCACATAGGCGAACTGTTGGAGGTCGGCATTGGAACGGCCGAGTTCCGCTACGGACTTCTCCAACTTGTGCCGCGCCTCGACCAGGTCATTCCTCTCGCGTCCCAGTTTCCACGAGACCCAGATGCCGTAGCCGGTGAGGGGGAGGATGACCAGTAATCCGATTCCTCCTACCATCCATATCAGTCGATCGACCGGGGCGTAGACCTGATCACGGTTCAAGCGAAACAAGACCAGCCAGTCGAATCCATGAAAGTTACGATACCCTCTGGTCCATGCATAGCCGGTGACGACGGCGTTTCCTCGGCTACGATGGGTTTCTTGTACGAAACCGGGGTGATCCCGATCGGCGACGGCTTGGGCGTGCGAAGGCAAATCTACCTTCACCGGACTGCTGTTCAGATTCGAGGGTCGCTCTTTTTCGCTGAGGAGCGTCCCCTCTCGGTCGAGCAGCAGCTAGTCGTAGGCCAACGTTCCGTATCGCAGCCTGCCTTCCTGCTCGAAAATCGGCTGAAGATTCTCAAACGGCACGCGTGTGGCCACCACCCCGCGAAACTCCCCTTTGGGACCATAGATAGGCGCCGTGAATCCGATGGCCATCGTTCTCTGTGATGTGGAGGAGGGGCGCATGTCTTCGAAGTGAATCTGCCCTGTCCTTCGCACCAACTCAAACGACTCGGGGTTCAAGCCTTGTGTGCCCTGCGCGGGTAACGTGTCGGTGGCGGCCAGGAGTTGCCCGTTCTCATCGGCGACTCCCAGCCAGGAGTAATATTGATAGAGTTGTTTGTAGTCCAGGAGCCGGGCGGTCTGTTGAGGTTGGGTGCCGTCCCGCAGTATGCCGTCCTTCGCAAAGAGTTGGATATCGCCGTACCGTTCGAACATGATGCGATCGAGGGTATCCGCGACCGTGGCGGCATTCATGGCCAATTCTCGTCCCCGTTCCGAGACCAGCACCGCCCGCAGGAACGACAACGCATAGAGCCCCAGTGCCGTCGCAATGACAAAACAGAGGAGCAGGACCAGCGGGAGGCCCCCTTGGGTCGCTCTATTTTTGTCTGAGGCCACGCCAGTCTTGCTGGGCGCGTTGTTCAGCCCGATGCCCATCATAATCTTGTGTCAGGGGTGTAAAGTGTAAAACCTAAGTATCATACCCTGTGTCATGGGTCCAGTTCTATCCGGCAGATGAGGGCGTCTTATTCGAGGACTGTTCGACTGCGATCAAGAGCCCGGGGCTTGCCTGATTGACTCCCGCCCTAACTCCCACGTACCTTCTCTGGACTTTCTCGCGCGCAGGGCCCGACCGCTATGTTGTCGATTTCAACACATGTGACCATTCCGGACGAGGAACTCGAATTGACTGCTGTGCGGGCGCAAGGCGCCGGCGGGCAGCATGTGAACAAGGTGTCCTCCGCGATCCACCTTCGATCCAATATTCTCGCGTCCTCCCTTCCGCCGTTCTACAAAGAGCGGTTGTTGGCCCTGCGGGACCATCGAATCTCGCGTGACGGCACAATTGTTATTAAGGCGCAGGACTCACGGAGCCAGGAGCGCAATCGTGTGTTGGCGTTGGAGCGCTTGCAGGACTTGATTCGGTCAGTAGCGGTGCTGCGTCCGCCTCGTCGTCCGACGAAGCCGACGAAGGGATCGACCAAGAGAAGATTGGACAGCAAGACCATGCGGGCGAGTCTGAAATCGTTGCGGAGAAAGCCCGACGAGCAGTAGTCTCTCACAATACGAGACAAAAATGAGGGGCGCTTCAATTGAAGCGCCCCTCCAGAGACGAGACGAATCTCGACCTCTCTTAGAAGCGGCTGCGTCCGCCGCGGTTTTCACCGCCGCCGAACCGTCCACCCCCGCCGCCGCCACCGGAGCGAGCTTCTTGCGGCTTCGCTTCATTGACGGTGAGCTGCCGGCCATCCATGTCCGAGCCGTTCAACGCCGTGATGGCTGCCTTC
>JACOEF010000108.1 GCA_024998705.1 Nitrospira sp. | reverse complement strand
CGGTCTCACTCTGGAACCAGTCGCCACCAATCATCGTGGTCACGTCGGCTACTTCCGCTTTCGGCAGCGTGAAGGCGAGCCAATCGATGGTCTGCGTGAATCCTCCTGAACCCGTCATTTCTTCCCCCTTGGCTTGTTTGCGATAGACGCCCCCGTCTTACCCAGTCGGGGGCGGGTCGGCTGCGCGCGCCGCCGGCTGTCGCCGCCGGTCGCGCTGCGCTGTCCCTCCTTCTTCGTGGACACTATAAAGGTCAGACTGTGCCCCTTGGCCTTCAGAGCTTCTTTCACGCGTTCTAAGTCGAAGCGGACAAATCGACAGAATCGATCCACAGGAATCTCACCCTTGCGGTAGGCCCGGCGGATCGATTTGGGGCTGACTTTCAGGACGGCAGCCAACTCATCGACGGTCAACCATACTTGTTCCATCACGTCTCCTTTAGGTTGCGGTGCACGACGTATGGCCGAACCATACGCATCGGCATGTGCTGGTGAAAGAGGCCTGTTCGTGGACCCTAGGGGACAGGAGGGGACACTGAGGGACAGGAGTTTCGAGCAAGAAAGTGGCAGACTCGGAACGAGTCACGAGGTATCAGGGCGCGAGGACACCATTGCGGCACCTCCAATCCATACGTCCAACACAGAGCAACCTCGCTAGACATGAGCCCACGCACAACAGCGCGTCTGGTCACTCACAGAGAATCGAGTGAAGAGGTTGTCGAATTCCTGTCGCGCAGAACTACGTAACTACGTAGTTCTCGATGCGATATTTGCAAGAAAATTCGACTAGGGCCGAAATACGCATACTAGGGCCATATGGCTCCATCCGCGTCATTGCAGCATGCCAGTCACCTTTCTGGTAATAGTGGAACGCCCGGGCCTAGTGCAAACCGTATGCGAGTCAACGTGCGCAGAGAATAGGGCCTAACGAATAATAACCAGCCATAGACAACCTGGCCGTGCGAGAGGCGAGCAAAAAATGTTGGGAAAGGAGCCAAAAACTCGATCAGCAATTAACAGGTGTGACTGACACCAGATCCGGGGAGATGCAGAGGGAGGGAAGGCTTCTTGGTAGTCTTCGGAACCATGGCTTGCGAACGAAGGCGTAACGGGCAGATGACTACGAGGCTTAATTCAGTGCGGTTGTGTTTCCTGACTGCGGGTCTACGGAAAACAGGCGTCCAGAGGGGGTGACAAACATCGAACGCGACGGCTCCCCTGCGACGGCGACGACAACCACGCGTTCCGCTAATTCTCCATCGAGTTTCGGCGCCAAGCTGGCACTGAGCGGAACATTCGCATAGGCTTGGATTAAGCTGATTTGGCTATACGGAAACTGAGCAGCCGCCGTCGCTGTGGAACTGCCGAACGTACCAGTCGTCGGCGATGAGACAAAGAACTGATCCGCACCAGAGGCAGGGATGATCCTGAGGCTCAACACGGTGCCGACCGGAAGATTGTTCGCGATCAATGTCACAGGCACGGGATTCACGGTTCCTGTCGGCATCGTCACATCTGCGGCCGTATAGATGCCGCTCGGATTTACCGGAACGGAGAGACCACCGATCGTGCTGATCGTCAACGTGGGAATATTGATGAGAGGGGGGGTGCTGGCTGACGCGACAGGCCCAAGTACATTGGAGATCGAGGCAACGGGATTGGTGGTGACCAACGAACAGGTCGTGCATTCAATGCGAATACGTCCTGGACCGCCCACGCCCGCGACGCATCCTCCTCCCCCACCCGTTGCGGCCACTCCACCCTGGACCGTGACTGCGGGCGCAACGAGGCGCACGGCCCCGCCACTCCCAGGGCCGCCGCTATAGGTGCTGCAGACCGTCGTATAGATCGGCCCATTGCCACCATTCGCCGCCACCGTCCCTGTGGTCTGAACCGTAATCTGCGTCGAGGAGGCAAGGACCAACGCGCCACCTCCGCCTCCACCTGACGTGCCCCAGAGCGTGGCATCACCAGTCCCGCCGCCTCCACCTGAGCCTCCGAAGAGCGGAATCAGACTGACAAACGACGAGTCTGCGCCATAGTTACCATTGGCCGTGACTACGGCATCGAAGCGACCGCTGGTCCCTGCATTCGGTCCCTGCCCCGGAGCGCCACTGTTATTGGCCAATCCCTTTTGCCCACCCTGACCGCCTCGATATCCTCCCGGGCCCCCAAGGCCTCCCAGTTGGACTGTGCTCCCGGCTGGTGTGGCTACGAGTCCACTCACCCCATTCACATAAAGTTGTCCACCAATGGTGATGTTCCCTTGCGCCAAGAGGATCACAGGCGTGTTCGCGCTGTTCGGTTGGAAGGTCACCGTGACGCCGGATGGAATCGTGATGGTGGTGTAATTCAGAATGCCATCCGGCGGCAGAATCACCGTCGTATTCGACACGGGTGCGAAGGCACCCAGGGCACCGGTACTCCCACTGGTAAATGCCAAGGCGGAAATATCCGGGCCGATCATCAGAGCCCCGAAACACAACATCGCCAGCACGGACCGCCCAGGTCGGAACATTGCTGCACTCCTTAAAGCTCGACGTTCAGATGGCAGAGAATTCGCAGGCATAGTCACCTCATCCATCGTTAAGGACAAGAGAAGTCGAACGCTGCGCTATAGGCCTTAATCGCCGCGACTTGCCCTGCAGGCACGGCCACCGTCGCAGACGCAGTGGAGCTGGTACAGCTGCCGGTACTCGGTGCCGTATCCGTGGGGACGACCATGAGGGCCCCCTGGGGAATGGTCTGTACCCTGAATATCGTCCCAGGCGGCGTGTTCGTTGCCGTGAGCGTCACGGTGACAGGACTTGTTGTACCGGGCGGGAGGATGATATCAGGCGTCGCATAGGCGCCGGTTGGCGAAGCCGGAACGGCCATGCCATTGATGGTCGCAATCTTTAAGGTCGGTACGCTCGTGAGCGCAGGGGTGCTCGCGGCCGTCACGGGTCCGGGCGACGTGACGAGAGACGGCAGCGGGTTGGTTGAATTGAAAATGGGAAACGAAAATGCCTCGACACGAATCCGACCAGGACCTGCTGGACCGGGGCACACCGCACTCCCGCCAATAGCTTGTATCGTTCCTTGATTGCTGATAGTGGACGCGACTAGGCGTATCGCTCCGCCGCTGCCACCGCCTCCAGTCTGGTAACTGCACGGACCTCCTACATTGTTACCGCCGTTGGCCACAATCTGGCCACCGGCGGAGATGGCAATCTGAGTCGTGGACGCAATCACAATGGCACCGCCACCCCCACCCCCAGATCCACCATTGATGGTGCCCCCAATGATTCGGCCACCGCCACCTCCGCCGGACCCGCCGAACAGAGGAATCAATCCCACCATGGTGTCGGGACCATAAACGGCATCGCTGGTATTGGTCGTTGGGGTAAAGAGTCCCGGTTGCGCGCCAAATCCACGGCCCGCTGAGCCGTTCTGTGCAGTTCCAGCGCTTAAGGAGCCGGTTTGTCCTCCGTCCCAGCCGCCTGGCCCTCCTAGTCCGCCCGGAATGGGACCCGCGCCTGCGCCAGTTGCCGAGATGCCGTTCTGTCCGTTGACATTGATGATCCCACCGATGGTCACGTTGCCGGTCGCTAACATGGTCACAGAGGTGTTCAACGCATTCCGCTGAAAGGTGACCGTCACACCTGCTGGAATGGTGACAGTCGTGTAATTCAAGATCCCATCTGCAGGGAGTGTGACCACCGTATTCGTGGCCGGACTGAATGCCCCCAACGCGCCAGTGCTCCCGCTATTAAATGCCTGTGCCCACACGTCCCCGATCCCTGCGAACAAGAAGAAAGCGGGCATAATCGTGAGTGCTAATTTACGCATAAGCCTCTCCTTGAGTGTGAGCGTCACGGCATGGATTCACTGACCGCTGGAGTGATGGTCGTCGACTTCCCAGCAGCGGAAGGAACGTAGGGCATCGATTCACTGACGGCTGGAGTCATAGTCGTGGATTTGCCAGCGGCAGAACGGACATACGTCATGGATTCACTGACAGCAGGGGCAATGGTGGTGGATTTGCCAGAGCCGGATTTGACATAGGGCATGGCAAGACTCGTGGTCGGGGCATACGTAATGGAACTGCCGGACAGCAAGGCAGGCGTCGAGACCGGGGGGTTCGGCATGGCCACTCCGACAAGTGCACGAGTCAGGGCGAAGCTGGGCACACGTTGGGCCACAGTGACGGTGACCGCCCCGCTGGCCGTCGTTCCTTCCGGAGTGGTCACCGAGAAGGTATAGGTCCCGGACGGAACAGTGGAGGCAACACTGAGCGTGATCGGCAACGTCGTGCTCGTCACCCCAGTAGCCATCGTGGCGACCAGGCCAGGTTGAGTAAATGTGACGGCCGTCGCGTTGGCCAGATTGGTCCCCTGGATGGTCGCCGGCATCGTCGTGCCTTGGGTGAAGCCTGTCGGATTCAAACCGCTGATCGTAGCAGGCCCGAAAATTGTGAACGTCGAAGGACTGTTGGCAGT
>JACOEF010000306.1 GCA_024998705.1 Nitrospira sp. | reverse complement strand
CGAAGAGGATAATGTGGTCGAGCCGCCTGTAACTGACTTGCCTGGGTCGATGGTCCAGGAGGCGGCGGTGCCTGCGGAACCACGCTCTGTAGATGAGGGTATATCAACCGCGCAGCCGACCCCCTCGATCCTTGAGGCCTTGCGGCAGTTACATCTGGCACGAGGGCGATCGCTTCAACCGGTGCGAGATGTGCTGGATACCGTGATTCAGCGCGCCGAACGGGAGGTGGAGCGAGAGGGCGGTATGGTCGACGCCCGTGCCATCGGGCGCATGTTGCGGGAACTGGATGAGTTGGACGAACAGTTTCTCGCGCACATGCAAGCGCATGTGCCGACGGTCATGGGCATACTCACACATGTTGCGCAGAGTAGCGAGGCGCGTGTTTTTCCGCCTCAGGCGCTGGAACCGATCTTCGAGGAAATTGATGCGCTCTCGGATGCGGCCGAACGGGTGTCCGCCGCCAATATCAGCCTCTTCCTGCAGGGTCTGCGCACATTCCTGCGGGTCACGGGTCAGCATAAGCCGGCCGTCATCCGGGAACGACTGGCGGCCGTGGAAGAGCGATTGGCGACCTTGATTCCGCTGGCCCAGCAGTGGGTGGATGTCGGTCGAGTAGAACGGGCGGCAATCTTTGATATTCTGCCCATGGCCTAGCGGCCGCTGAACTTCATCCTGTCGGATGACTCCCACGATCTTCTCACCTGCACAAAGTTGAACACGTTCCGATCCCGCTGAGATACCTCGCATCACATCGCCCAATTCTTGGGCACATTGCGCGTAGTCCTTCGCAGCCGAAGGCGGGGGCTTCTATCCACATGGTTGCGCACAACCCGTCCACAGTTCTTGTGGACAGAGCGAAATGATGCCAGTTCAGCCTGTGCGTCGCGTTCCCTTGCGGATGCTGAAGAATCGTTCGATCGTCCGCTCAAAGTAGCGCTCAGCGCGATCTTGGGACGTGTCGAGTGTGAGAGAGGGCGATGCATGCGGGCAGGGCTAGCATCCGGCAAGCGAGAAGTCGGTCATGGGTCAACGCACAATCTTGGCTCCCTCGACCGGTGAAAATTGTCCTGCCCTGGCACATTTTCGCTTGCGGTTGGGGTTGGGATTGTACGACCATCACGCCCATGGCAAAACTTGTCTCTCTCAAACAGCAGGAAGGCCACGACGCAAAAGCGACGGCCTACATCAAAGCCTACATGTTATTTCCAGCCGGCATCCTCGGCCTGATCTCTATGATCGGTGGGGTCGGCGGGCTCGGGTATCAGCTCATCGGCACCGACACCTATTCGTGGAGCACCTTTCTCCAAAGTTCCGGGTTGTTGCTGTTGGGCGGGGTGCTTGGGTGGGTGCAGACGACCTACCACCGATGGATCCTGAGCAACCGTCCGGAGGTGTTTGCGGCGCGGATGCGGCAGCCGGCTGTGAATAAGAGTGGCCGTCCCAAACGAGAAAGTGCGGCGAATCAGGCGCAAGCCAGTGGGTCGCCATGGGCACCAGGCGCATATATGGTCGGCCTGGCGATCCTGCTCGCCGGATCAATGCTCAGTGTGCTCTATGGCGCGGTCCATCCGATCGCGGCCTGTTTCCTGCCCTGGGCGGGATTTTTCTGGGCCAAACTCTTCTTTTGGAAATCGGTGCTGAAGAACTGACGACCTGGCCGACGCGGGCTATTTACGGCGAGGTGTGCGGGACTTGGTGGGGGGCTGACGGGCCTGTTCCAGTTTTGCCAGTCGCTCTTCCAACTCGCGGACGCGTTGCCGTAACTCCGGCAACTGCGGAATCACCGCCTGTGCCTTCAGAAACGTGGCATGGGGCATCACCGGCGCGCCGGAGCCGATTTGATTGGGCTCTAAGCTTCGCGTGACGCCGGATTTGGCCGCAATCATCACCTGATCGCCGATGTGCAGATGGTCGGCGAGGCCGGCCTGTCCACCCACCATCACATACTTGCCCAGCGTCGTACTCCCGGCAATACCGACTTGCGCGACGAGGATGTTGTGCTCACCGACTACCACGTTGTGGGCGATTTGTACGAGATTATCGATCTTAGTCCCGCGTTTGATGACGGTGTTGCCGAACGTCGCGCGATCCACGCTCACATTGGAGCATAATTCCACGTCATCTTCGATGAGCACGCCGCCCAGCTGCGGAATTTTCTGGTGACGTCCCTGGTACGGGACGTACCCGAATCCGTCGCTGCCGATCACTGTGCCGCTGTGCACGATCACGCGGGCCCCCAGCCGGCAGCCTTCACGGACCACCACATTGGGGTAGAGCAGGGCATCCTCACCGATGACACTATCGTCGCCGACAAAGACCCCCGGATACAGGGTCACTCGCGCCCCGATGGAGACGCGGTCTCCGAGGGTCACGCCAGGCCAGATCGACACATCCTCGCCGATCGTCACATTCTCGCCACGGGTGAGGCTCTGGGCAATGCCGCGCACGCGGGTCGGTCGTGCAAAAAACTGTTGGGCGGCACGCGCAAAGGCGTAGGCAGGATTGTCCACCACGAGTTGCGGCGACGGACACTCCGGCAGGCGACGCCCCACAAGCAGGGCCCCGATGGCGGCGGTCTGCGGAGATTT
>JACOEF010000353.1 GCA_024998705.1 Nitrospira sp. | reverse complement strand
CATTGTGGGTCGCATCGGCGTCCACAGCGACGAGGATATGGATATCGGCAGCAACACGGAAAACCTGCTTCGGGCGGCCACCTGCAACATCCTGGTGTCGAATCGGAAATACGTGCCACCGATCGATACACAGGCGGAATACACCATCGCCTGGACCGAAGAAGCCTTGCGTCGGATGGAGCGAATTCCCGTGTTTGCCCGTGGGGTCGCCAAGACCGCCATTCATCGATACGCCATTGAGAAGGGCCACACGATCATCAGCAATACGGTCGTCGACTCTGCCGTCGGACACATTCTCCCCAAGGGAGCGATGGATGCGATGCGGGCGTTGGGCGGGAATCTGGATGCCGCCGGAATCGATCGGGACAAGATGCAAGCGGACGACTCAGTCGCAGCGGACCTGATGGGTTCCACCCTGAGCGGGATGATGACCCAAGTTGTGGAAGAAAAGCCGGTCCACAGCCCCGGTACGCAGGCCTACCTGGATCGAATGAGCCAGAACTACTTTGTTTGCGACGGGTGCGGCTATATCGGGAAAGGCGACACCCCTGTGAAGTGCCCGGTGTGCAGCGCCGACGGTGATCGCTTCAAGCAAGTCGACAAAACCATCTTCGAAGCAGCCGCCAAGGCCGAGGGTGGGCTTGAGACCGATGTCGCCTATGACGATATCCCGATGCAGTGGACCAAGGATGCGAAGGAGGCGATTCGCGCCGTGCCGGCCGGCTTCCAACGCCGCCGCGCGAAAGCCAAGATCGAAAAGAGCGCCCGCAAGCTCGGCATGACCACGATTACGCTGGAATATGCCGGCCCGATGATTCAAGAAGCGGCAGCCGAAGACTATACCCCGATTTTTGCAAACAAGGGGACGGGGGCAGTTCCTCAACAGACCCCTGCGGTAGCCGAACCCAACGGAACCGAAGCCCATGCCAAGAACGGGCATAGCGAGGAACCGGCTCCGGCTCCTCAGGAAACCTTGTCGCCCTATACCTGGACGCCGGATGCTCAGGGTCGTTTGGATCGTGCACCGGAAGGGTTCATGCGGGAATGCACCAAGGCCCTGATCGAGAAACACGCCGATAAGATCGGCACGACGGTGATCACCCTGGAAGTTGCGACTGAGGGAATCGAGCAGGCAAAGGGCTACATGGCCGATGCCATGAAGACCGGCAATCTGAAAGATATGATCGCCAATCTGACCGGCTCCTCCAGCAAGACCGGGGCAAACCGGTGATGGGAAAGTCACTGCCGGTTCTTAATTTCCCGTTCCTCGGCGATAAGCTGGAGTCTCTCCAGCAGCAAATCTCAAAGTTCATCTCCCCGACGTCCCCTTCGGCTGCGCCGAACGATGGTCGAACGGTCGATGACTTTAAGCCCTACCTGGTCGCGCTGAATCTGACCAAGCGCTGCAATCTCAAGTGCGATCACTGCTATCTCGATGCAACGACCAAAGCCGGCGGCGGGTCGGATGAGCTCAGTACGGAAGAATGCTTCCGTCTCATCGATCAAATCGCCGAGGTGAACAAGGGATGCCTGCTGGTGATCACCGGCGGTGAGCCGCTGGTGCGTCCCGATATCCTGGACATCGCCCGGCATGCGGTGGGACTCGGCTTCATCGTTGTGTTCGGCACCAACGGCATGTTGATCAACGATCGTATGGCGAAAACACTGGTCGAGATCGGCGTCATGGGCGTCGGTATCAGTAGCGACTCGCTCGACCCGGCCAAGCACGATCAGTTCCGCGGTGTCCCGGGCGCCTTTGCCAGCGCATTAGCAGGGATCGAGGCCTGCAAACGCAACGGTTTGCAGTTCCAGGTTCACTTCAGCGCGCAACCCATGAATTATCAGGAATTGCCTGCGGTGGTGGAATGGGCCCATACCCTGGGCGCACGCGTGTTGAATGTCTTCTTCATGGTTTGCACCGGACGCGGCGAAGAACTGACGGACATCACGCCCCAACAGTACGAAGAGGTTCTGGGCTATCTTGTGGATTGCCAGGACCAGTACAAAGATATGCTGGTCCGCGCCCGCTGCGCGCCGCACTTCAAGCGGCTGGCCTACGAAAAAGATCCCAATTCTCCCCTGACCAAAGCTACCGGCTACATGGGCGGCGGTTGTCTGGCCGGGACGAATTATGCGCGAGTCACTCCGAACGGAGAGCTGACGCCTTGCCCCTACATGCCGCTATCGGCCGGAAATGTTCGCGAGACGAGTTTTGTCGATTTGTGGGAACGTTCGGACGTGGTCAATTCATTCCGCTACCCACAACTGAAGGGCAAATGCGGCGATTGCGAGTACACGGATATCTGCGGGGGTTGTCGGGCTCGACCCTACGTCGATCACGGCGACTGGCTGGACGAAGATCAATGGTGCCTCTACACCCCCAAGGGCGGCGAAAAGATCAAAGTTGCCTTTAATACTCCGGAAGAGACCGATATCGCATGGGACGAGGCCTCGGCATTGCGACTCAGCCGAATCCCCTATTTCCTACGCGCCATGGTCAAGAAGGGCGTGGAACGTCATGCCAGGGAAGCCGGCATCGCGATGGTCACCGTTGAATTGATGGAAGAGCTGAGGAAAAAGCGCTTCGGGAACGACGCGCCCGTCTTCAATTTCGATATGCGAGGAAAGGACTAGGAGCCGGGCGAGATTCACTGACTACGGTAGACCCCCTATCTTCCCTGTTGCCCTTGGCCGAATCTATACATGGACTCCGTACAAAGTATCTTCCTTGACCTGAATCAGCTGATTCCGATCGTCAATCACTGGTTCCATCTCCTTTCGGCCGTCATCTGGATCGGAGGACTCGCCTTCATTGTCATGGCCGTGAAGCCAGGCCTCCGTGACGCCGCGTTGCCGAAAGAGTATGTCCGCCCGATTACCGACGCCTTCTACAAACATTACAAGCGGGTGGCGGGGCTCCTCTTGGTCGTCCTGCTGTTCACGGGCGGTATCAACCTCCACTATGTCAATCAGGTCTTGGTCTCCCAGACCGGCCAGGGGATGCAAAACCATCCCAAGTACCTCTGGATTTTCTGCATCAAGCTGATCCTGGTTCTGTGCTTACTGACGCTGTTTCTCTACACCGTCATTTTTAAGTCGGATCAAGACGAGGAAGAGGAAGGCGAGAACTACGAATCCATTCCGTTCCAACGCGCCGCGCTCTGGATGGGTTTTTTCATCATCCTCTGCGCTGCCGCCATGAAACACCTCCACCAGTAGCGGACTCACGTCGCCCGTAGATCGCATTCGCCGACTGCGCTGTATCTCTTCAGATACCTCCCTGTGCTTGAGTTGCTTATCCCCTGCTACACCAACTCGACTGTATTCAAGCTGAGCACCCGCATCCATCACGCTCAGAAATGAATGGCTTTCATATACCGATCCAGGTACCCTTCCCGCGCTCACGGCATGTGAGTTGCTTATTTTAACCTCGGGGTGCTGCGCGCTCCCCTCTCACGGCATTGTCGTCGCAATCGGGAATCGAACAATGACTGCGCTCAGGAAACTCACCCGCTGAATCGATCATGCGCACCCAATCATATAATCTCGCCCACCATGAGGAGATGAGCCATGCCTTTCTACCCCCGACGCATCGCGGTACTTGCCTGGCTGCTGTTTGCACTTTCGACCGTGCATTGCCAGGCGATTGATCTGCCCCCTTCACAGCATGTTGACATTTCTAATGTTCACGAATGGCCTGAGCAGGAACGGCAACAGTGGTATCACACGTCCGCCGGTACCCAACTGATTCCCTACGACTGGTTTGTCTCGTTGATTGAAGACGAGTCGCTCCTCGATACCTTCGCCGCCACCGGCATCCTGCGCGACCCGTCTCACCCCGACAAACTTCCTGTGGGATTCTCCAAAGCTGAAGGAGGGCCGTCGTCCCCTGCGATGGTCGGCTTTACCTGCGCGTTTTGCCATACGACCGAGTTCAGATACAAGACCAAGTCGATTCGCATCGAGGGGGGCCCGTCGCTGCAGTACAACTCTCGTTTCCTGCAGCTCCTGCTCAGCAAACTCGGTGAACTCAACTCGCCGGACAAGTTCAAGACCTTCGCCGCCCGCGTACTCGCGCGCCGCGGGGAAGCTATGACCACGTATACACTCACCACCTTGGGGCGGGAACTTAAGACACGCACCCAGGGGCTCATCACTCGGGGCGGGAAAGATATTTCCCCAGAACAATGGGGACCGGGGCGCTTCGATGCCCTCGGCCGGGGAGGCAACACGGTCTTTACCCCTCTCCATCCGGACAACCTTCGACCCTCCAATGCGTCCGTCAGCATTCCTCCCTTGTGGGGCGTATGGGAATATGACTGGGTACAATGGAGCGGCTCGATTCAGCATCCGCTCGCACGAAATATCGCGCAAGTGATTGGCGTGAATGCCGGACTCTTCGCCTGGACGCAGACCGCGACTTCAATTCCGTCGGAAAAGAGTGAGTTCTTCCGATCCTCGGTGGATATCCACTCCCTCAAGACATTGGAGACCCTCGCCCGCCGGTTACCTCCGCCTCGCTGGCCCAGCACATTCCCCGCCATCAATCGCGAATTGGCGGCAAGAGGCAAAGACCTGTACCATGGCAACAAGGCTAAGGCATTCAAAACCTCTGTGCCCACTGCCATGTTGCCGCACCCATCAAGAATTCATCTCCCAGTGGTCCAAGCCTCCACGTCACCGTGGTACCGCTGAAAGAAATCGGGACCGACTCCCTGTATCTTGAAAATTTTTCTCGCCGCATGGTGGACCCCGGCCCGTTGCAACGTGGCCGTCTGTCGGCACGAGAGGCCTCGGAGCTTATTACCAACGAACTGATGGCCGTGAGCAACGCGGGGGACGATCCTGACTATCAGCACTTGACGAACAAGTGGAGGGACACGGCGCAATATATCGCCCGCCCGCACGTGGCCGTCTGGGCGACCGCTCCGTTTCTTCACAACGGATCGATCCCGAACCTCTATGAACTGCTCTCCCCCGCACGCGAGCGCCATGCGTGTTTTTATCTGAGTCCGACGATGGAATTTGATCCCGACAACGTGGGCTTCGCGATTGAGGAATGTACGGGTTCACCGGCTAGCCGCAACCTG
>JACOEF010000558.1 GCA_024998705.1 Nitrospira sp. | reverse complement strand
GGCCTTCTCCGGCGGGGGAAGCCGTGCGGCGGTGTTCGGGGCAGCGGTGATGAAGGAATTGGACGGTCTGGGGCTGCTCCAACAGGTCGATGTGTTGTCCGCCGTATCCGGCGGTGCCTTGCCTGCGGCGTCCTACGCGCTGGAGGGGTACCGCGACTTTAGTTTTCAAAACGGTTTTGTGGAACTGGTGGGTCGCGATTTTCAGGGAGCCATCCTGGGGCCCTGGTACGCCAGGCCTCAGAACGCAATCCGGTATGCGTTGACCGATCGTATCCCAGCCGAACAGATCATTCAGGTTTTGGACGACCGGCTCTTTCGCGGCGCGACCTTTGCCGATCTCAATCCATCACGACCGATTCTCCTGCTGCATGCGACCGATGCCCTCACCGGCGATCCGTTGATCATTTCCAATGAACGGTTTGCTGCGCTGGGCCAGCCCCTCGCTCCCTTCAGCCTCGCCCGTGCGGTGTATATGTCCGCCGCCTATCCCGGCGTCCTGGAGCCGTTGGCGATTCCCCATGGGCAGCCAGCGGGCAGGCCAACAACCCAGCCTCCGTTGCTGGCCTACGACGGCGGGGCTGCCGACAATCTTGGTATCCGGACGCTGATGCAGGTGGTGAACGACACGCTGTCGGAGCAATCGATGGCGGACCGGTTTCCCCGCGGCTGTCTGGTCGTGTCGATCGATGCGACAGGCCGTCAACTCAACGACCAGCGTAAACCACTCTCGGCCGCTGCGGCGTTGCTCAGAGGCCATCGGCGCAATGTGCTGGAGTTGGCCGGGATTCCTGTGTCACAGCAGGATACGTCGATGTTCGGCACCTTCCGGGTGGGGCTGAATGGAAACGGCGGGATGTGCCGCTTCTGGCACATTGCGTTACGCCAGCTGCCGGGCAGTGATCCATTGGGCGATCGTGTGACCCACATCACGACCAATCTCGGGTTGTCGGCGGATGATCAGGCGGAGCTGGTGACCGCAGCCACCCGGCTCGTGGCGAAGGGCCGCGAGGAGATGCCTCACGCGGACGGTTGGGCCGAGTTCATGAGTGCCCGGCCTGCTCTTCTCACGCATCCATGACAGCGCCTCTCACAACCCGGCGGGTGTTTGTGACTGGCGCGACCGGCTATCTCGGAGCGCGGCTCATTCCGCTGTTGCTTGAACGTGGCCATCATGTCACTGCCCTGGCTCGGATGGCATCTGTCCGCAAGGTTCCGACCGGATGCCAAACTGTCGTCGGCGATCCGTTGGAGAGCGACACGTTCGTGGAACAGGTACGGGGCGCCGAGACCCTCGTGCAACTCGTGGGGGTGCCGAAACCGGCACCCTGGAAAGGCTCGCAGTTCCGCGCCATCGACGGTCCCTCGGCCATGGCGGCGATCCGTGCCGTACGTGAAGCCGGCGTGCGACACATGGTCTATGTCAGCGTGGCGCATACGGCTCCTGTCATGCGGGACTACATTGCTGTGCGCCGTGAATGCGAAGCGGCGATTGCGGCGGCGGGGTTGGTCGCGACGATCCTCCGGCCCTGGTATATTCTCGGTCCGGGCCATTGGTGGCCGCTGGCGCTGCAGCCGGTCTATCGCCTGATGGACCAGTTCCCCGCCACGAGAGACGCCGCTCGGAGGCTTGGTTTAGTCACCATTCAGGAGATGCTCGTAACAATGCTGTGGGCGATTGAACAGCCGCCGTCCG
>JACOEF010000791.1 GCA_024998705.1 Nitrospira sp. | reverse complement strand
TAGCCACGCCTTCCCCGTAAGCAGGATCCACCCTATAGCAGTTACCGATATGGCGGATCTTAATCTCTCTGGGAATGCCCCCCATGGCGCGGGCTGTATTCCCAAACAAGGTATCCCGTTGCGCCGAATTCATCAGACGGAATAATGCAGCCGGTTGCGAATAATAATCCGGGTCTTCACGGTGATTCCAATGATCCGCCGCACCATCGAGACTCAGCACCGGTTCTCGGAACTCTGGTTGCTCCCGCCACTCACCACCGCTGTTGGGTTCATAGCTGAGAGTCCCTCCATGATTGCCATCGACTCGCATGGCACCATCACGGTGATAACTATGGGACGGGCAACGAGGTGCATTAACGGGGATGAGGTGGTGATTGACTCCTAGCCGATACCGTTGAGCGTCTCCGTAGGCGAAAAGGCGACCCTGCAACATCTTGTCCGGTGAAAAACCGATCCCAGGAGGAACGTTGGCCGGGTTAAACGCTGACTGTTCAACATCGGCGAAAAAATTAGATGGATTACGATTTAACTCCATGGTCCCCACATCCATCAACGGATAGTCTTTGTGAGGCCAGACTTTAGTGAGATCAAACGGATTATAC
>JACOEF010000790.1 GCA_024998705.1 Nitrospira sp. | reverse complement strand
GCCGAGGAGCGATGGCCGGCCAACGATTTTGCCTCGACATCCGCCTGGTGGAATTGTGCCTCCTGCGCGGCGATGTCCCCTTCTAATTGAAGCAGCATCGCTCGAAGCGTTTCGATTTCCGTCTGGGCCTGCTCGCGATCCGCAGCGAGCCGTTCCATCTCCTGCGCAGCCTGCAGACGTTGCCGCTCAAACAGTTCTGTCCGGTTCCGCTCAACCTCCGCGGCCGTCAAGGCCTGTGACTGTCGCTGTTCGGTGCCGGCCAAGGTATCACGCACCCGCGCAATGGCCTCCGCCGCGTCATTCATGCGCAGCCTGATCGCTTCCTGCTCGGCATCCATGCGCGCCTGCTCGGCCACCTGCTCCGCTTCCTGCGATTCCACCTCTCGGGCTTCGTGATCGACGGACTCCAGGTCGGCATGCATGGTGCGATAGTCACGGGACAGGAGTTCAATCTCGAGACCACGGGCTTCCTGCTGCAACGTCTGGTATGAACGCGCCTGGCAGGCCTGACGCTCCAGGGAATTGAGCTGCTTCTTGACCTCGGCAACGATATCGCGCACTCGCACCAGGTTCTGTTGAGTCGCTTCCAGTTTACGAAGGGCTTCGGCCTTTTGCTTTTTGTACCGGACGATTCCCGCCGTTTCCTCAATCAGTTCCCGGCGATCCTGCGGCGAGGCCTGCAGGATCTGCTCAATTCGGCCCTGCTCAATGACGGTATGTCCCTTGGACCCCGCCCTGGTTTCGATCAGGACATTTCGAATGTCCTTGAGCCGGCAGGGCGTCTTGTTGATGAGATATTCACTGTCCCCGTTTCGATAAAGCCGGCGAGTGATCATCAGTTCCTGATATTCGCTCAACTGGCTTGGCAGCCCGGAAATCGCATCCAGCCGCAACTCACCGAGTCCGCCGATGACCAGCGAGACCTCCACCAACCCCAACGGTTTGCGCACTTCCGTGCCGTTGAAGATGACGTCTTCCATCTTCTCACTCCGAAGCGTTTTGGTACTTTGCTCACCCAGCACCCAGAGGATGGAGTCGACGACATTACTCTTGCCGCTCCCGTTCGGACCCACGATGGCCGTGATGCCTTT
>JACOEF010000129.1 GCA_024998705.1 Nitrospira sp. | reverse complement strand
CACCTTTCCACTTGCCGGCCGGGTCGTTGACGCGCGCCATCATCGTCATTGCGAACCGGCCGTGATCGTCAGGGCTCATGACGGCGTCATCGACGGCCGTTCGGGCGCCGTTGCGTAGCGAGAGGAAGGCCGCATCGCGACCAAAGTCCTTCCCGACCAGGGAATCTTCGGTGGCTGCGATCACGTGTCCCGTCACATCGGTGAGGGCGACCCAGCTGAACTCCGGCGCGAGATCCTGCGATGCTCGAAGGATCGGTTGAATCTCTTTGCGGTTTTGTGAAAGGAGAACAGGCGCATGCGAGAGTAATGTGATGGTATTGATCCGTTCGTGCACGATCATATCGAGCTTGTTGGCGATCTCGGCCGCCACGGTGGCCACGTTCTGCCCTGCGTCGGTGACCAGGCGCGTTTCGACGTACCAGAGCACGATGCCTCCGACGAGCAATGGAAGCAACGCCCCGACCAGGATCAGTCGAGTGAACCATTCACTGGAGGCGAGGGCTCCATGTTGCCAGATCGATTTCATCAGTGGGCCTGTGTGTTCCTCTGCGTCATGCTGCCTGGGTGCGGACAGTTGGTGTTTTCATCTGAACGAGTGCTGTCAGCAAGGTCTGCTTTTTGATGGGTTTGGTCAGGTGTGCATCACATCCTGCCAAGAGGCTTTTTTCGACTTCTTCCCGAAATGCATTGGCCGTCAATCCCACAATCGGTGTACGAGCCCGCTGCCCCTCCACTTCCCAAGTCCGAATGATGGCTGTGGCCTGGTACCCATCCATCACGGGCACTTGGATATCCATCAATACGAGATCGTATGCTTGTGACTGGAATTTCTGAACCGCCTCGGCGCCGTTTTCTGCCACGTCCAGTTGGTACGGAGTTCCCTTCAGATACAACGCGATGAGGTCGCGATTGTCCTCTACGTCATCTGCGAGCAGCACTCGGATCGGGTTGTCCGACGCGATGGCCGGTTGTGAGTGGGATGCCGGTGATTTCAGAGTTGTTGTCGAGGGTGAGGACGCTGGGTCGAAGACGGATTGCACGGCATTCAAAAAAGTCCTGCGACGAAGCGGTTTCCTGACCCAAACGAATGGCCTGCCATTGTCCAGTTGCAGAAGAGGCTTCTCTCGCAGGTTTGAGGTCAGCACCATCACCGGGATGTCGTCACAGCGGAATGTTGCTCGGAACTGCCGTACGACCTCGAATTCCTCCATGCCCGGCAATTGCCGATCGAGGATGATGAGGTGCACACTCTGCTCATCGGTCTGATGTTGTGCGAGCATCGACAATGCCGATGGCCCGTCCGGTGCGTCCAGGACCTCACCCCCCGCAGCGGTGATCAGCTCTCGCACTACCAGGCGATTGGTCGCATGGGCATCGACTACGAGAATGCGTTTCCCGGTCAGGCTGTGGGGAGATGGATGAGGCTGGACTTCCGGGTTGCATGCCGCCGGCAAACAGAGGAGCGCATGGAATGTACTGCCGACTCCCTCGACACTCTCGACCCAAATGTCTCCCCCCATTAATTCTACTAATCGTTTGGTAATGCCGAGACCGAGTCCGGTCCCGCCATATCGCCGGGTGACGGTGGAGTCGACTTGAGTAAAGTCCTCGAAGATTTGCCGAAGCATATTCGACGGAATGCCGATTCCTGAATCAGACACCGACAGGTGCAGCATGCCTGGCTGGGCGGCCTGGGTTTCTCGGGTCAGATAGATGGTGATCGCTCCTCGTGCCGTAAATTTCACCGCGTTCCCGATGAGGTTGATCAATATCTGTCCCAGCCGGGTGGGATCGCCCATCACCAGGCTGGGCACAGTGGGATCGATGTGAAGGATCAGCTCCAGTTGCTTGGTCTGCGCTTTCACCGCCATGAGTTCCGCGGTTTCTTCGAGGAGGTCTGCGGGGTCAAAGGGAATCGTTTCCAGCGTCAGCTGTCCGGCTTCGATTTTAGAGGTGTCGAGGATGTCGTTGACCAGTTTGAGTAACACCGTGGCGGCACGGCTAAACCGGTGCACATAGTCTTGCTGATCAGCGGTCAGCGAGGTTTCGAGGAGTAGATCGGCCATGCCGACAATGGCGTTCATGGGCGTGCGGATTTCGTGGCTCATCGTCGCGAGGAAGGTGCTCTTGGATTGTGTTGCTGCCAGGGCATGATCACGCGCTTGTGCGAGTTCCACATTGCGCAAGTTCAATTCGGCGGCTCCCTGTTCGAGGATGGCCTGTGCCTGCCTGCGTTCGGTGATGTCGCGCACGAAGGCGGTGAAGAATTGCTCGCCCGTCATCAGTTGGGGTGTGAGCGCAAGCTCAATAGGAATCTCCCGGCCGTCTCGACGCAACGCGGCGACTTCGATTCGTCGGTTCAGCACCGTCCCCTGTCGTCGATCGACGAACAGGCGCAGTCCGGCTCGATGTGCCGCACGGAAACGTTCTGGGATGATGCAGGTGGCCAGATCCTGTCCCAGGATCTCGGCGCGGCTCCATCCGAAAAGCACTTCAGCTTGCCGGTTCCATTCCCGGACACAGCCGTGGATATCCATTTCAATCACCGCGTCCAGGGCGGTATCGATCACGAGTTTGGTACGGGCTTCACTGTTGCGAAGCGCGTCTTCTACGCGGCGTTGTTGTTCGAGACTGTGGGCGAGTGTACGGGCTCGTTTGACCAGCATGAGCACCACGATCAGCATCACACACCCGACGACTACGAGCATGGCCAGGATGATGGTTCGCATGGTCGTGAGCGGATGATACGCCTCCGCCACATCTATTTCGGTCGTGAGTCCCATCTCCAACTCCTGGTCCCACGTCCAAGCTCCTACCACCGGCACCCCGCGGTAGTCGCGATAGCCATCGATGTCGAGTCCGGAGATCCCCAGCACGGCGTTCTGCGCCATACGCGTCAGGGGTTGCTGCGCCCGTGGCTGGGTCGGCCGAAACCCTTCGAGCATGTTTCCGCCGGGGTCGCGGATTTCGATTCCAAGGATGCCGTGCGGGGTGGAATTTCCTTGGGGAATAAGTCCGATAGCCCGGAGCTCCCGATCAAAACGGCTTTCCGTAACGAGCCGGCCCATGCGATCAAAGGCATAGGTTTCTCCGGTTCTACCCATCCGGCCAAGTTGTGTGATCCGCGTAAAGTCCTTGTCGGGGTCGAGGAAAAACGTGAGGACTGCGATGACGGTGCCCCGCGCATCTCGGACCGGTGAGGCCACGATCATCGCGGGACTCTCGGTCGGGCTGATGACCCCATTCCCAAGATCGACCTCGGTCGTTGTCAGGAAGGGGACGCCGAGCGTCGTGGCTCCCGTGAATGCCCGTGTGATTGAGGTGGGATCGTACCGTTGAACCTCCCGTCCACCGACCAGTTCGTCCACGGCCGCCGCCACTTGTACGCCGTCAGGTGCCACGACTGCGAAACCGAGGGGAGAGTGGTCTTGCTGGACGGCTGGATTCAGGAGCATCCGAAGCGCCTTGAGGGCCGGCCCGCGCCGGAGTGTCTCGGCTGTTCGGGGCAGTTGAAGTTGCACTGCCACCGCCTGCCTGACATTGTTCGACTCTGCCCAGGCAGTGATGTGAGCCTTTCGGGCGGCTGCCCATATCCGCAGACCGCCTCGCGTCGTGTCCAACACGGTCTGCAGTTCACTGGTGAGACTGACCCGCATTTGCGTGTCGATGGTTCCGAGTGTCAGCCAGACGATCAACGCGATCGGGATGAGTCCGAGCAACAACCGAAAGTCTTTCTTCTGGCCTTCCATCTGATCGTGTGTCTTCTCCACTCGAAATGACCTCAGTCCAAGGCCCCTATGCCGCGTGGGGCCTAGGCCACCGGGCGTGCTGCCGAATGGCCTCCAGCAGCGTCTTCCTTCTGATGGGTTTCGTGAGGTGCGCGTTACAGCCGGCGTCCTGGCTTTTGGCGAAATATTCTTTGAAGGCGTTGGCTGTCAGAGCAATGATCGGCGTGACGTCCCGCTGCTGACTCTGTTCCCAGGCTCGAATGGCGCTTGTGGCCTGATATCCGTCCATGACCGGCATCTGAATATCCATCAACACCAGGTCATATCGGCCCGCTTGAAACTTTTCGACCGCGATGGCCCCGTTCTCCGCGACGTCTAATTGATACGGTGTTCCCTTCAGGAACAAGGCGATCAGCTTGCGGTTGTCTTCCAGGTCTTCGACCAGGAGGATGGCCAGCGGAGCGTGGTCGGAGGTCTCGGGGTGAAGTGGCGTCGTTGTAGGAAGGGGAGGGGTGGTCGGATGCTGTTGCAGCGCAAGGGTGACCGAGTCGAGTAAACGTGCGCGGCTGAGCGGCTTATGCAAATACTGGACGTTTCCCAATTCGTCGCTCCGGCGCGTGGCGGTCCGCTGCACTTCCGCGGTGTGAATCACCAGCGGCATCGCGGCGCCGTCAGGTCTGGCGCGGATGGCTTTTGCGAGTT
>JACOEF010000789.1 GCA_024998705.1 Nitrospira sp. | reverse complement strand
GGCCATGACGGGCGACGGCACCAATGACGCGCCGGCGTTGGCGCAGGCCGACGTGGCCGTGGCCATGAATACCGGCACCCAGGCGGCCAAAGAAGCGGGAAACCTGGTCGATCTGGATTCCAATCCCACCAAATTGATCGAGACCGTCGCAATAGGCAAGCAGCTCCTCATGACGCGCGGCGCGCTCACGACCTTCAGTATCGCCAACGATGTCGCGAAATATTTTGCGATCATTCCGGCTGCGTTTGCCACCACCTATCCGGCCCTGGGTGCGTTGAATGTGATGGGGCTGGCGACGCCGGAAAGCGCCGTATTGTCGGCTGTGATTTTTAATGCCCTGGTCATCATCGCGCTGATTCCGCTCGCGCTTCGAGGCGTCACGTTCCGGCCGATCGAAGCCTCCTTGCTGCTGCGCCACAATGTACTGGTGTACGGACTGGGAGGGCTCGTTGTCCCGTTCATTGGAATTAAGCTGATAGACCTGATCCTGGTCGCGTTCCACCTGGTGTAAGACAGGATGATGAAAAAGACCGCTGGCTTCGTTCTCGGCTCGCGAGAATCCTCAACGTACCCATGAGGGTACGCTTCCGGTTCTTGACTCGCCTGCGGCCTTGCCAATCGGCTTTTGTGATTATCCTCGAATCGTCACGAAACAGAAGAGGAGCACTATGAATAACCAGCTCAAACCGGCGTTGATGACCTTTCTCATCCTCACGGTGGTGACGGGGCTGATGTATCCAGCAATAGTAACCGGTCTCGCGCAGCTTCTGTTTCCGTATCAAGCGAACGGCAGCTTGATCGTGCGGGACGGCAAGCCGATCGGTTCCACGCTGATCGGCCAACCCTTCGACGATCCCAAGTATTTCTGGGGACGCCCTTCCGCGACCGCTCCGTTCCCCTATAATGCTGCAGCCTCATCCGGTTCGAATCTCGGTCCTACCAATCCTGCGCTGATCGAGGCAGTAAAAACGAGAGTCGCTGCCCTGAAATCAGCGGATCCCGGCAATGACACACCGGTCCCGGTCGATCTGGTGACTGCCTCGGGAAGCGGCCTTGACCCGCATATCAGCCCCGCTGCGGCCGAGTACCAAGTGCGACGTGTTGCTCGCGCGCGGGGGCGAACGGCCGCCTTCGTTCAGGCGGTGGTCAGTCAACATACGGAAGAACGTCAATTAGGGATGCTTGGTGAACGCCGTGTGAATGTGCTGGCGTTGAACCTCGCATTGGATGCGTTCGAGGAGCTTCGTTGACGCCTCCCGGTCTGTCTTTTAGAATCCACGCAGCCAGTCTTGCGTCCTCTCGTGGTTATCAGCAGATTTCTTTTCTCAGGAGTGCCGTGGAAAACCAACGCCCGGATCCCGATGCGCTGCTGAGGCGCGTGCAGGCAGAAGAAGCCGATCAGACTCGCGGCAAGCTGAAGATTTTCTTCGGCGCGACAGCGGGCGTCGGAAAAACGTATGCCATGCTGCAAGCGGCGCATGAGCAGCAATCCGACGGCGTCGACGTGATGATCGGTTGGGTCGAGACGCACGGCAGGGCTGAAACGGAAGCGCTGGTCGAAGGGTTGCCGATCCTTCCGTTCCGGGAGGTGGCCTATGGGGTCTCCAGGCTCCGTGATTTCGATTTAGACGCCGCGCTGTCTCGTCGCCCGCAGCTCTTATTGATGGATGAACTGGCGCATACGAATGCCCCGGGCTCCAGGCACCCCAAGCGGTGGCAGGATGTGAGGGAACTCCTACAGGCAGGCATTCACGTCTATACCACCGTAAATGTGCAACACATCGAAGGCCTCAATGACGCCGTGGCTCAAATCACCGGCATTCGCGTGAGCGAAACCGTGCCTGATTCCATTCTCGAACAGGCGGACGATGTCGAATTGGTGGATCTTCCGCCGGACGATCTCCTGCAACGGCTCAAGGACGGCAAGGTCTATTTGCCGGAGCAGGCGCAACATGCGCTCAAACACTTCTTTCGGAAGGGCAAT
>JACOEF010000062.1 GCA_024998705.1 Nitrospira sp. | reverse complement strand
CCTATGCCCTTGCCCATGCACATTGTGGCCGGATGAAAGAGCAACTCATGCAGCTGAACGATCGCCTGACCGGGTCACGGTTTTTGCGTGGCGTCAATTGCGTCGGCGGAGTGACGCTCGATCTTTCCGGTCTGTAGCTCGCGCAGGTGGAGGTGGAGCTGAATGCCCTTGAACAGGATTTTTCGGCGATTGAAAAGATTGTACTCGCGAACGCGTCTCTGACGGAACGGCTGGAGAACACGGGCATCTTGACGGAAAGTATTGCCTGGGACCATGCGGTGATCGGTGTCGTCGGACGGGCCTCCGGTATGGATCGGGATCTTCGCCGTGACCGGCCCTTCGCCGCGTATGACGCACTGCAGCCAAAGGTGGCGCTCTACCGGTATGGCGATGTTCGCGCCAGGATGCGGGTGCGGTTGGATGAGATCCATGAGTCGATGCGTCTCATCCGCGAGGCTCGTCGTTGTCTCCCATTGGGTCGGCTTGTGACTCAGCCGACGCACCAACCACAGCCGGGAGAATGGGCGTTGTCGGCGGTCGAAGGATGGCGCGGCGAGATTCTCTATGTCGTCATGGCAGGAGAAGCAGGGCGGATTCATCGCTGCAAAGTGCGTGACCCGTCTTTTGTCAATTGGCCGGCGATTCAATGGGCGGCGCCCGGCAACATCGTGCCGGACTTTCCGTTGATCAACAAGAGTTTCAATTTGTCGTATGCCGGAAACGATTTGTGAAAGCCTAGCATTCAGCGATCAGCTCTCAGCAGCCGTCTCTGCGCTGAGAACTGCTGGCTGACGGCTAAGGAGGAGTCATGTTTCGAATCCTCAAGAAAAGTCTTCAGACCGGCGTCGTGACGGGACAACATCCGGCCGGGGCTGAACCGTCCGAGCCGGTCAGTCAGGAAGCCATCGAAAAGGCCAAGCCCTTCCGGAGTTCGCTGACCATCCACGAAGTCGATACGGGCTCGTGTAATGCCTGTGAAATGGAAATGAATGCGCTGGCCAATTCCGTCTATGACGTGGAGCGGTTCGGGGTTCACATTGCGGCGTCGCCGCGGCATGCCGATGCGCTGGTCGTGACCGGCCCGGGGACGGTCAATATGGAGCGAGCCTTAAAGGATGTCTACAAGGCGACGGCTGATCCTAAGCTCGTCATCGCGTTGGGAGACTGTGCTGTGAATTGCGGCATGTTCAAAGGCAGTTATGCGGTGACGGGCCCGGTGGATCGGCATATCCCCGTCGACGTGCGTATCCCCGGCTGTCCTCCGCGCCCGGCGGAAATCCTCGCGGTGCTAAGAGAGTTACGTAAAGATCGGCCGGATTCAGGTCAGTAGCGCCCAGAGACAGTCACGCCTCCGTTCATCCAACAAATCTTCGATCTGCCCAATAGGCGGTCACAGCTTCGTCCACATGTTTTCTTCAGCGCCTCACTCGCGAGTGGATGTGTTTCGACCGTTCGTCATCTGAAACGATCCGTCCGTTATGCGTGAACAGCCGTACGGGACGATCTTCCCCGAAAATCCGTTTGCGTGCCCTTTTTACACCGTTTTTACTTTCTGCGCGGTACCTTGAATATGGGGTGTTAGGGAAGAGGCGTGAAGGGGCGTGAAGAGACATGGCGCGGTCGACGAGAGTACGGACTACCGCGTCGGGCAAAGCGCGCCATACGAAATTCTCCGTCCCGGCAAGGAGCATTCATATGGATTTCATCTATCTGACGATCGTCGCAGTGTTCTTTCTGCTGTCTGGCTGGTTCATCTCGGCGTTAGACAGACTCTAAGGGGGATGAAGTCATGAACGCGATGCAGCTGCTGGGCATTGTATTGTCACTGGGGTTGTTGGTGTACCTCATGGTCGCACTGCTGAAAGCGGAGTGGTTCTGATGACTCTCAGCGGTTTGGCTCAAATCGGACTGTACTTCCTCGTGCTGGTGGCGTTGGTCAAACCGCTGGGTTGGTATATGGCGCGTGTCTACATGGGTCAGGCCTGCGGCATGGATCGGGTGATGGGACCATTCGAACGCCTGATCTATCGCGTCTGCGGCGTGCGAGCAACCGAAGGCATGAATTGGAAGACCTATGCCGTGGCCATGTTGTTGTTCAATGTCACGGGATTAGTTGCCCTCTACGCGTTGCAGCGACTACAGGGATTTCTGCCGCTCAATCCGGCGGCTTACGGGGCGGTGGTGCCAGACCTCGCGTTCAACACCGCCTCGAGCTTCATCACCAATACGAACTGGCAGGCCTATGCCGGAGAGTCCACACTCAGTTATCTCACGCAAATGCTGGGCATGACGGTTCAGAATTTTGCCTCTGCCGCGACGGGCATGGCCATACTGGTTGCGCTCGTTCGAGGGTTAACCGCTCGGACGGCAGCCACCATCGGCAATTTCTGGGTGGATCTGACTCGCGGCACACTGTATATCCTGTTGCCGCTGGCCGCCATTCTCGCGCTGGTTCTCGTCTCGCAAGGGACGGTCCAGACCTTCGGGTTTTCTTACCAAACCGCTCTCCTTGAGCCCGTGATTTATGACAAGCCGGTCGTCGATGCCGCAGGGCAGCCAGTCTTGGACGAGAAGGGCGTTGCCAGGACCGAATCAACGACCGTGATCGAGCAAGCCTTGGCGGTCGGTCCGGCCGCGTCACAAGTGGCCATCAAGCACCTGGGGACGAACGGTGGAGGATTTTTTAATGCCAATGCGGCCCATCCCTTTGAAAGCCCGACGCCGCTGACCGATTTCATCCTGATCCTGGCTGAAACATTGATCGCCGCCTCCCTGACCTACACGTTCGGGAAGATGGTCGATGACACCAGGCAGGGTTGGGCTATCCTCGCTGCGATGCTGACGGTGCTGGCCCTCTTCGTTCTGGTGGCCTATTGGGCCGAGTCTGCAGGAAACCCACGTCTGACTGCCTTGGGTGTCGAGCAGACCGCCGGGAATGCGCCGGGCGGCAACATGGAAGGGAAGGAAGTTCGTTTCGGGGTGGCTCGTTCGGCGCTCTTTGCCACCGCGACGACGGCGACATCCACCGGAGCGGTCAATTCGATGCAGGATTCATTTACGCCACTCGGGGGACTGGTGCCGCTGTTCATGATGCAATGCGGCGAGGTGATTCTGGGCGGGGTCGGGTCCGGCCTCTACGGAATGCTGGTCTTCGCCATCATCGCGGTGTTCATCGCCGGCTTGATGGTAGGACGGACTCCGGAATACCTGGGGAAAAAGATCGAGACCTATGAAATGAAGATGGCCGCGCTGGTGATCCTCATCATGCCCATCATCGTCCTTGGGTTCACGGCAGTGGCGGTCGTGACGGAGTCCGGCACGTCCTCCATTCTCAATCCCGGCGCGCATGGCTTCAGCGAAATTCTCTATGCCTATACCTCCCAGGGCAACAACAACGGCAGCGCCTTCGGGGGGCTGAACGCCAATACTCCGTTCTATAACCTGACGGGTGCTCTGGCGATGCTGGTCTCCAGATTCTGGTTGGCGATTCCGACGTTGGCGCTCGCCGGATCACTGGCGCGGAAGACGATCGGGCCGGCCGGTCTCGGTACGCTCCCGACGCATACGCCGCTTTTTGTCGCATTGCTGATCGGGGTCGTGATCATGGTCGGCGCCCTGACCTTCGTTCCGGCCCTGGCGTTGGGTCCGGTGGTGGAACATTTGTTCATGGTTGCTCAGTAGCCTGAACGAGCAGAGGGATTCGCATGACGACATCGACGAAAGCCAGACCGCTGTTCGATCCGCTGCTTGTCCGACAGGCCATGCTGGATGCGTTGCGAAAGCTCGATCCTCGCATTCAGGTCCGCAATCCGGTCATGTTGGTGGTTTTCGTGGGCAGCATCTGCACGTCGCTCCTGCTCCTCCAGGCGTTCTTCGGGACAGGCGAGGCGCCGATCTGGTTCATTCTCTCCATCTCGCTGTGGCTCTGGTTCACCGTGCTCTTTGCCAACTTTTCCGAAGCGATCGCCGAAGGGAGGGGAAAGGCCCAAGCCGATTCTCTCCGGAGGGCGAGGACGGAGTTGACCGCCAAGCGATTTGGAAAACCGAGTTTCGACGGAACCGACTGTGTTGTACCCGCCGCCATCGGGAAACCCGGCGAGGTCTATCGTCTCGTTCCGGCCAGCCTGCTGAAGAAGGGCGACATCGTGCTGGTTGAGGCCGGTGATTACATTCCCAGCGATGGCGATGTGATTGAGGGGATTGCATCCGTCAATGAGAGCGCGATTACGGGTGAGAGTGCGCCGGTGATTCGGGAGTCCGGTGACCGGAGCGCCGTAACCGGCGGCACACGGGTGTTGTCCGATTGGCTGGTGGTGCGGATCACCGCCAGCGCCGGTGAAACGTTCCTGGACAGAATGATCGCCATGGTCGAGGGCGCCAGGCGCAAAAAGACGCCGAATGAAATCGCGCTTAATATTCTGTTGGCGGCACTCACCGTCGTCTTTTTGCTGGCGACCGTGACCTTGCTGCCCTTTTCTCTCTACTCCGTGCATGCGGCAGGGCAGGGGGCGCCCATTACGATGACGGTCCTGGTAGCCCTGTTGGTATGCCTCATACCGACCACGATCGGCGCGCTCTTATCCGCCATCGGCATCGCGGGCATGGATCGCATGGTCCAAGCGAACGTGATCGCCATGTCGGGGAAAGCCGTCGAAGCGGCGGGGAATGTGGATGTGCTGCTTCTCGACAAAACGGGTACGATCACGCTCGGGAACCGGCAAGCCACAGCCTTTATTCCAGCCGAGGGAGTGCAGGAAAGGTCTGTGGCCGACGCGGCCCAGTTGGCCTCCCTTTCGGATGAGACGCCCGAAGGCCGCAGCATCGTCGTTCTGGCGAAGGAACGCTACGGACTCAGAGGGCGCGACATCCATGCGATGGGCGCCACCTTCCTGCCGTTCACGGCGCAAACGCGAATGAGCGGCGTCGACTTTGACGGCCGACAGATCAGGAAGGGCGCGGCGGAAGCCATCGAAGACTACGTGATCCAACTCGGTGGGTCGTTTCCTTCGGCCGTACGTAATGCGGTCGAGACGATTGCCACACACGGTGGCACCCCTCTGGTCGTGGCCGAAGGCAAGACGGTACTCGGCGTGATTCATTTGAAAGACGTGGTGAAGGGCGGCATCAAGGAACGGTTTGCCGAGTTGCGCCGCATGGGTATCAGAACGATGATGATCACCGGAGACAATCAGCAAACGGCGGCCGCGATCGCCGCGGAGGCGGGCGTGGACGATTTTCTCGCGCAGGCCACTCCCGAAGCCAAATTAAAACTCATCCGCGATCTTCAGGCAGGAGGTCGACTCGTGGCCATGACGGGCGACGGCACCAATGACGCGCCGGCGTTGGCGCAGGCCGACGTGGCCGTGGCCATGAATACCGGCACCCAGGCGGCCAAAGAAGCGGG
>JACOEF010000788.1 GCA_024998705.1 Nitrospira sp. | reverse complement strand
TAATGCCTCTGCGTGGGCCGCCGTCATGTGACTTTCAGGTCCAAAGAACACGTTCAAGATAGTCTCTGGCAATTTCAGAATGCTGAGCGCCTTTGAAATTCGTGATTTATGACAGCCCAGGCGTTCGGCTAACTCGGACTGCTGAAAACCATACCGTTCGATCAGGGCTTGATAGGCCTTGGCTTCCTCTAAGGCCGACAAGTCCTTCCGGACGACGTTGTCGATCAACGCCTCGGCGGCAGCTCGGTCTCGGTCCTTCCGACGTACCAGAGCCGGAATCGAAGGCTTGCCGAGTAACGCACAAGCCCGCCATCGCCGCTCGCCGGCAACCACTTCATACTTGCCCTCCTCCACAGGTCGGATCTGAATAGGAGTGAGGACTCCGTAAGCGCGAATTGATTCCAATAGCTCCTGGTCAGCCGAAGCATCAACCTCGGATCGTGGTTGGTCAGGACTCGGCACCAGCCGATCGAGCGGGACTTCGACGACCTCTTCTAGCCGACGTAGTCGATCCCCCTCTTCCGCAACCACGGGAGCCACTTTGACAGCCACAGACGAAGCCGTGACTTCTGGGCTTACCGGGACGGATGCAGATGCGCTACCTCCAACAGCTGCGGTGGGGGGTGTTGATGGTATTGGGCTATTGGGCGTTGTGGGCTCTGGTCCGGGCTGCTCACCTTGTGTATCCAAGCCGAGAAGGGCAAACGGGCGAATACGACGAGCATCACGATCAAAAGAGGCTTCGAGATCAGCCAGGTGTGATGACTTTGGGCGTTCCGATTTAATCTCTTTGCCTTTCGAGAGAGGGGGTTTCTCCTCTTTGCCTTTGGAGACTTGTTTGGTCGTCATGATTCACCTGCCCCAACCTCGACCGGTTCGTCCATGTCTTCCGGCTCCGCCAATGCACCTAACCCCATACGCGCCAAGACCTCGCGGCCTAAATCCATAAACTCGCGTGCGGCATTGCTCTGCCGATCTAGTTGAAAGATCGTCTTCTTTAGCGATTCCGATTCTTGGATC
>JACOEF010000015.1 GCA_024998705.1 Nitrospira sp. | reverse complement strand
CGCGGATCTGACCGCTCCCGAGCACCACAAATTTTGAACAGGTCAATTCTTCAAGCCCCATCGGCCCTCGAGCATGGAGCCGCGACGTGCTGATGCCGATTTCCGCCCCCAAGCCGAATTGATAGCCGTCATTGAGCCTCGTCGAGGCATTCACGAGCACCGCACCGGCATCCACCTCGCGCAAAAACCGCATGGCGCGGGCGTAGTCCTTCGTCACGATCGCCTCCGTGTGCTGGGATCCGTAGGTGGCGATGTGCTCCAAGGCTTCGTCCATCGTCTTGACCACTTTGATCGCCAGGATCAGATCCAGAAACTCCCGACCGAAATCGTCCTCAGCGGCCGGCGTCACCTCGGGACAAAGCTGGCAGGTCTTCGGACAACCACGAAGCTCCACCTTCGCCGCTTTGAGCTTCTCCACCAGCGCCGGCAACCAGGTACGCGCGATGCTGTGGTGCACCAACAGGGTCTCCATGGCGTTGCAGGTCGAGGGCCGCTGCACTTTCGCATTCAGGCAGATTCGTTCGGCCACCTGAGGATCGGCATCCACATCGACATAGGTGTGACACACTCCCTTGTCGTGCTTGAGCACGGGGATCGTCGCATGTTCGGCGATCGTCCGCATCAGCGATTCCCCGCCCCTGGGAATGATGAGGTCGATGTACCGGTCCTGCTTGAGCAACAACTGAACGATCTCACGCTCCGCGCGCTCGACAAATGTGATCGCACCCGCCGGCACACCGGCCTTCTCCGCTGACTCACTCAACACCTTGGCGATGGCCACGTTTGAATGCAGGGCTTCGGATCCCCCTCGCAAGATACAGACGTTCCCGGACTTGAGGCACAGGGCCGCCGAATCCGCCGTGACGTTCGGACGCGCTTCGTATATGATCCCGATCACGCCGATCGGTACACGCATGCGGCCCATCTGCATCCCGTTTGGCCGCGTCCACATCTTGGGCGTCTCGCCGAGCGGATCCGGCAATCGCGCAACATCACGGATCCCTGCGGCCATCTCCCGGATACGCTCCGTCGTCAGCCGCAATCGATCCCCCATCGCTTTTCGCTCGGGCGTGGCATCGAATTGTTCGAGATCCTTCTCGTTCTCGGCCAACAGCTCCGCCTCATGCTCTTCGAGCCCATCGGCCATGGCCTCCAAGGCCTGATTCTTCATCGCCGTCGGAAGGCTGGAGAGCCGGCCCGCCGCTCCCTTGGCCTTCTTGACCAGGGTCGCGACATACTCTTCCGGGGTGAGTACTTCAACGGGAGCATCCAGCTCCGGAACCGGGGATTCGGTGAGATCTTGTTCCATGTCGTGAATTCCTGCTGCTGGCGGTACCTGAGACCTAACGCCTCAGCCTCTCCGCCTATTCAAGATGGTGAACGGAAGCGCGACGATTTATAGCCAGACAGGATACTGTGGGATTCTGAGTCGGGTCAAGGGTTGTGAGCGGGACCCGGTGTCGGCGGCACGCCTGGAACAGAACCGGGCGCGCCGGGTTGCATCGGCATCGTGCCGGGAGCCAGGCCCATCATCGGCGGCATCAGCATCGACTGCGAGGAAGGATTGGGGTGTTGAAACATCCAGTCGCGATACGTCTTTCGGCCTTCGAAGTGGCGAACCGCGAGGGGGAAGTCCCGTTCCTTAATCGGTTTGCCTTTGCTTTTGCTCCGGACCCCCATAATCCCGCCGGTCGGCGCACGCAGGTATTCCCAATCTCCGCCCGTCATCGGATCCTGATAGGCCCTGCGTAGATACGGCTTGTAGGCACGGGCCAGTTCGGCTAACGACTGGGGATACATTTCGCCGGGCATCACACGCCCAACCTGCATGGTGGCTGAATAGAGCGCCAGGGCGTTTTGAATTTCGATCCCCTTGGCTATGAGATCGGCTTCTTTTTCCCGTTGTACCATAACGGTCCATTGACGGGTGGCTGCCGACACAGAGATCCCGATCAGAACGATCGAGAACATCAAGGCCAGATAGGTAATGCCGCGATCAGTCTTGAGAGGATCCCTCACACATCCCTGCCTAGTTGGGTTGCGCGCCTCAGTGGGTTCGTCCGTGACAGGAATGACCTGCGTCACCTGGGAAGCGACATCCTGAAGCGTGATCTCGCGCATTGACACATCCTTCACCAGCACCTCACCGGCTATGACTTCACCGACCTGTACCAGGTGCATTTCGTCGTTCTTGATCACCACGGCCATATTGCGCTTCTTTTGCGAACCGCCTCCCACCGCCATGAACCCGACATACCGAAACTGGTTCAACTCCGTCGCGATGCGCAGCCGCGCCACCTCCTCGGGGGTCGGGCCCTGTGGTCCCTCAACAACCGCCTCCCCCTCTGATGATTCTCCCTCGGGGGATTCTTCAGAAGGCGCCTGCTCTTCAGACGGCAGCGTACCAGGGAATTCCCCCGCAGGGAGCTTGAATTCCCACAATCCCGCTGGATTCTTCTCCTCTACCTTGGGGGCCCGACGCCGTCTTGGCTGAGACTTGGGGGCCGGCGTCGATACGGAAGGCATCAGGCTGGCAAAGATATTCCGGGGCGTGGAAAAGGTTGCCTCGCGCTGGCCCTTGATGGCAGCCAATCGATCCAGATGAACCTGCAGCGACGAAGCTGCGGGGGCCGCTGAAGCTTTGCCCAGTGGCCGCTGTCCCTTGACATGAGTCAAGGGCACACGCTCCTGCTCGGTGGAATAACCGAATTGCCACATGAGCAACCCGATCCACAACACCACGAGGACCGCCAGCAGCATCCCTTGATTCTTACTGATTCGATTCATAAGGTCACGGTACCGGAGGCTGTAAATGCTCCCCACGTAGATAGGTCGAAATCCGGATATTGAAGGTGAGCTGCTGATCCTGCACGTTCCCCGATCGAACCAAATTTAAGTCTTCGATGAACAGTAGCTCCTCCGCAGATTCCAAGTTGTAGAGAAACCGACGCAAATCCTCATAGCGGCCCGTCACCGTTCCCTGCAAGATAGCCTTGGTCGCATCCGCGACCGCGGTCTTTTCTGTCCGATAGGAAAGCGCCGGTAAGGTCACCTGGTCTCGTTTTGCCTCCTCCGTCACCCCAAGTGCCAGCGGCGCAAAATCACGAAACAGCGGCAACACCGACCACACCCGCTGCAGATCCGCCTTCGCCTTCTTGGCCTCCTTATGCCGGTTCAATTGTTGGCGGGCCTTCATCCAGTCCGCCTCAAGTCGGACCTGCTCCTGCTTGGCCGTGCCCAGGGCTAACGCATGAATCGCATAGCTCATGGCGACCAGCGTCGCGACAAACGCCACCCAGGGAAGGATGGGCGCGTAGGGTTGACGCCACGTACGTTGGAGACGATCGAGGCCAGGCCACATCATGGGTTACGGTTCCGGTAACGTAACGAAAGGTCGAACTCCACTAATCCAGTGGCCATCACCCGATGCTGCCCCAACACCGGTTCCTTGAACTGGGGATGGTCTTGAAAGGTCACGGTGAGGGTGGTCACGTCTTCCAGCGCCCTCGCGGAGCCAGTCAGCATAATCGTGGCATTCGTCGGATCAAGCCGAATGCTGTTGACGGCAATGCGTTGCGGAATGGCACGCTCCAACTCCGTCAGAAACCGGGTCCACGAAAAACTCCGCTTCTCGATCAACTGATTGGCAAACTCGATCTCCTTGGGCAAGACCTGCAGGGCCGCCTCCGACAAATCAAGCCCCTCCTGCTGTGCTTCCCGCAACAACTCCTTGTCCCGATCTTGAACCTGGTTCAAGGCCGATTCCATGGATTGCACATCCTGCCACACCAACCAGGCCTGGGAGATATCCCACAATATGGCCAAGCCGATCGCCCCCGCGAGTAACATGATGACGAGCCTCGCCGGAGCCAGATACCAGCGATACCGGCTGCTGAGATTGATCGCGAATGCGCCGCTGCGTGTCGAGGGTTGCCCGACGCGCAATGCAAAATCACGAACCTTCGAGACAAGCGTATCCAACGACATGATCTACACGACCCCTGTAATCGCGGGTAATGCGGCACTCGTGTGTGGTCCCACAATGGGCCCCCCGCCGGACTGCTGCACTCGATCCCACTCCACCGCCTGCACCGGTACGCCCAATCCTTTTTCCAACAGTTGTTGCAGTCCGGATCCCATCGCGTCATCCGCAATGAGGACCGCGTGATCAATCGCTAAATCCGGCGTTCGCTGCTGACAGGCATAGATGGAATCGGCGCACTCCTGAACGATACGGTCCAGCCCCACCTGCCGGGCACTCGCTCCCCATGCGCTGCCTGAACCTACGCCGCCCTGCAACTTCGACCGGAGAAACACCAAGGTACCCTTATGGAAAATAAACGCCGTGACCCCGCCGTCGGTGGCGTTCACCCAAAGATAGTCGGCTGTCGATTGAACGGTGCGCCCGGCTCCTTGTGCCCACAAATTAAACATCCGCAGACTAGAGATATCCACTTCCTGCGGAATCAGCCCCGCCGCTTCACACACCGCCTCGTACTGAGCCAGGACGCCCTCCTGCACCACCACCGCTAACACGGTGCAAGGCCCCTCGCCCGAACCGCCTGGTTCCGACAGGACTTGAGAAAAGACCTTGGCGCCGGCGAGCGACAGCAGCTGTTCCTGACTCAATCGCCAACGCACGAGCGCCTCGCGTTCCTCCGAGCTCCACGGAAGTTCTTGGAGCTGAAGCACCGCCAGCCGCACAGCCAGATCCGGCAAGATGATCGTCGCCGCACGAGGGACTCCCGGATCAGACGAACGAGCGGCATCTTGAGACGTGGCCGACGCAGCGATCGCTCGAATGTGCGACTCCAACTCATGCGGAGACAGAATATTTTGCTCGAGCGGCGACAGGCGCACAATCCCCTCGGGTAACGCCGACACCACGCATTGATACCGCGGCCGACCACGCCAGTTCCGATGCACCTCGGCCCAGGCAAGATCCCGCGCCCCGATCTTCAAACAATACTGCGGACGGCTGGTGATCCAATCCCACATCGGTTATCGCTCTTCGCTGAACGTCACGCGGTTGATCTCCCGTAACGTCGTCTCTCCGGCCAATACTTTCTTCACCGCAGATTGCCGCAAGGTAATCATCCCGTCCGTCACGGCACGGTACCGAATCTCCGATAAGGCACGATCGGCCAGAATCATTTCCTTGATCTCATCAGTCAGATCCAGGAACTCAGTAATACAT
>JACOEF010000787.1 GCA_024998705.1 Nitrospira sp. | reverse complement strand
ATTCAATTGCTCACGTACCAGCGCCAAGCCAACTCCCAGTCCACATCCTCCTACCAGACCCACCACCATAATCAGTAACCGATTGGGGCTATCGAGCTTCTGCGGCAGATTGGCCGGGTCCAGCACCCTGAACTGCTCACCTTTCTGACGTTTCTCAAGATTGACTGCCACATGGGCATTCAAGCGTTTATCCAACAAGGCCTGATAGTTCTTCTGCATATTCTCATAATCCCGCACGAGGATCATGACTTCCTGCTCACGGGATGGGGTTTGCTCCACCCGATGTTCCACTTCTCTGATATGCTCAGTGAGCCTCAGACGACGCTCTCGTATCGACGATACTTCGGAACGCAGATCGTTGCGTTGCTTCGTTAACTCTCTCAAATAAGGGTCGAAGGTCTTGGCCACATCCCCATCTTTATCCATCGCCGCCTCGCCATACTTTTCGGCGAGTTGTTTCTTGACGCTGAGAATCTCCTGCTTGGTCTCTCCGATATCCGGATAGGTTTCCTTCCATTCGGCCATCAACGTCGTGAGACGTCGCTCTAATTCTCGCAGCCTAACCACCAGCGGATCCATGCCGGTGTGCGACGACGCCGGAGCGCCGGGCTCTGTCCGGATCGT
>JACOEF010000220.1 GCA_024998705.1 Nitrospira sp. | reverse complement strand
GTGCGGGTTCATCTTCAGGACATCGCGCAGAAATAGTCCCTGCACCCTGGTCGCTTCGGCCTCCTCGACGCCGTGCTTCACCACCGGCACCGCGTACTGCCGGAAGTCCGGCATTTGAAGGTCACGGAGAATGCCGCCGCCGTTCGCGCAGGCAATGGCACCCATCCGTCGCTCCCCGGTCGGCGCCAGGTCGGCCAATTCCGGCATCAACCTTCCTGCTTCATCGAACAACTCTTCCGGCCGATAACTCTTGAGCCATGCTTCCAACAACTCGACATGCCCGGGCTTGTCCATCTCTCCCATCGGCACCTGATGGGAGCGGAACGTTCCTTCCGTCGGTTTGCCGTCTACTTCCTTGGGTCCGGTCCAGCCCTTGGGAGTCCGCAAGACGATCATGGGCCAGCGCGGCCGGCCGGTAAATCCCTTGGATCGGGCCTCCTGCTGAATCCGACGGATCGTCGCGACGATTTCGTCCAGGGTGGACGCCATCAATTGATGCATCGTCGCCGGATCATCCCCTTCAACGAAAAACGGCTGATGGCCGTACCCGACCAACAGGGATTCCAGCTCATCCGGCGGCATACGTGCCAGCACGGTCGGACCGGCGATCTTGTACCCGTTCAAATGCAGAATCGGCAGCACGGCACCGTCTCGCACAGGGTTTAGGAACTTGTTCCCATGCCAACTCCCCGCAAGCGGACCGGTTTCGGCCTCCCCGTCTCCGATCACACCAGCCACCAACAACTCGGGATGGTCGAAGGCCGCGCCATAGGCATGGGCCAGGGAATAGCCTAACTCACCGCCCTCATGGATAGAGCCGGGCGTTTCCGGCGCGACATGGCTCGGGATGCCCCCTGGAAATGAAAACTGTTTAAACAGGCGCTGTAACCCGGCTTCGTCCCGCGAGATGTTCGGATAGACCTCGCTGTACGTACCTTCGAGGTAGACGTTTGCAACCAGGCCTGGGCCGCCGTGTCCGGGTCCCGCGATGTACAGCACTGAAAGATCCCTGGCCTTGATGATGCGGTTGAGATGGGCATAGATAAAATTCAACCCCGGCGTCGTCCCCCAATGGCCAAGCAGGCGCGGGTTGATATGCTCCCGTTTCAACGGCTGTTTCAGCAGCGGATTGTCGAACAGATAAATCTGTCCGACCGAAAGATAGTTCGCCGCTCGCCAGTAGGCATGAATCCGTTGTGCCATCTCGGGGCTCAGCGGCCGATTGGCCTGCGTCGTCTGCGTCATGGGTTCCCTCTCTCAGGTTTGGACTGTCCGTGACCAATCACTCACGACCGGCCGCCCACGACGGGCATGGGCAACCGTCCGGCATCGTCAACGGCCCACATTCAATGCCAGCAACCGGCACACCGATTGCGCAATCTGACGTTCTTCGTCGGTCGGGATCACCCGCACGGTCACGCGACTCGCCGGGCTGGAAATCACGGCGGCATTGGCCTCGTTGAGATGCGGATCCAGTCGGATGCCGAGAAACTCGAGGCCTTCACACATCCGCGCACGCACGACGGCGGCATGTTCCCCGATGCCGCCGCTGAAGACCACCTGTTCCACCCCGCCGAGTGCCGCTGCATAGGCACCGATCCACTTCCTCCCCTGATAACAGAACAGGGCTACTGCCTCGGCGGCGCGGGTATCGTGGGCCTCCTGGGCCAACAGGTCGCGAAGGTCCGGGCTGGTCTCCGACAGCCCCAGCAAGCCGGATTGCGCGTTGATCATGTGATGAAACTGTTCCGCCGTCATGCCTTCGGTCCTGGCCAGATACGAAACGAGACCTGGATCCAGATCGCCGGACCTCGTGCTCATCGGCAGACCGGAAGCCGGCGTAAAGCCCATGCTCGTATCGATACTGACGCCGTCCCGCACCGCGGCCAGACTGGCGCCATTTCCCAGATGGGCGAGAATCACTTTGCCGCGAGCCGCGTCACGGCCGGCGACCCGTTCCAGCTCCTCCATCAGATAGGCGTAGGACAGCCCGTGAAATCCGTAACGCCTGATACCCAGTTTTTCATACCGGCGGGGAAGAGCCAGGAGACGAGCCACCGGCGGCAGATGCTGATGGAAGCCTGTATCAAAACACGCCACTTGCGGCACCTGCGGATATTCGGTGCCGTATGCTTCGATGAAGGTTATCTCGGCCGGAAGATGTTCCGGATCGTAGGGGCTCAGCCGCCGTAACTCCTCCATGACCTCAGTGGAGACCACCTGCGGGTCTGCGTAACGGCTCCCTCCGTGCACAACCCGATGGCCGATCGCCTGAATGGACAATCCCTTACTGCGCTGCGCGAGTTGCTTACGCAGAAACCGGACAGAAGCCACGTGGTTCGGCACAGGAACAGCTCGCCGCTCGCGCTGTCCGGTTGCGACATCGGTGACGGTGATGATGCCACCCGGAAGCCCGATCCGCTCAATGTGTCCCGTCGCCGTCCGAACCGGCACGGCTCCAAGGCGAAACAAGGCCCACTTGACGCTGGATGATCCGGCGTTGAGGGTGAGGACTGCGGGAGAGGCGTTTCCGGATTCAGTCATCGTTGCTCGTTCCTCTACGCTTCAAGATAGAGGGAGCATGAGTTCAGTGCAACCGTAAAATCCACCGTGCGCCCTGACTGCGTCGTAGGTATTCTGCCCACGCACGCCAGGGAAGAGTACTAGTTTCGAGCCGCGACGAAATCGGCTATCGTAGGGGCATGGTCCTACACATTCTGGCCACACTCGTTCTGCTTCTCACGTATTCGGCACAATCCGGCTTTGCGGCCGATCCGACGACAGAGGTCGTCCTACTGGGCGGCACGATTCTCTCGATCGATCAGGAAGCCCTGACCATCACCATTCAAATGCCTTCGGGGGAATCCCAAGCCCTCCCGGTCATCGACCGTCGCCTTCTGCAAGGCCTCGCCATCGGCAACCATGTGAGTTTTGAGCTGAATGAGGAGAGCCGGTTGATCAAGATCACCAAATTACCGATCGATCCGGCCAACTGAGCATATCCAACCACTGCGCCTCTCCCCTGCGACGCGCCGAAATCACGCCGCCCGCTCCGTCGGTTTCTCAGACGGGAGATTCTTGTATAATGCCGCCCATTGTTTCATCGAGGACACACCTTCCCCCTCATCTGAAACGGAGGCCGAATGAACCCGGGCAGCGACCGACTTCTCCTTTCCCTCATCTTCGCACTTCTCGCGTACACCTTCTACTCGCCCCTTGAGGCCCGGGCAGCTGAACCGACCGGTGACGCGGTCACCACACAGACGCTGGAACGACTGATCGAGCAGTACATTCGAAGCCATCCAGAAGTCATCGAGCAATCCCTGCAGTCGCTGGAAAACAGACGCGCGGCGGAAGAGCAGGAACGACAGAAAACCGCCCTTGCCACACATCAGCAGGAGCTGCTCCATGATCCGGACTCGCCGGTGAGTGGAAATCCAGCCGGGGATGTGACCGTGGTGGAGTTCTTCGACTATCGCTGCGGGTATTGCAAACGCGCGGCCTCGGCCTTGACCCAACTCCAGCAGAGCGACGCCCGGGTGCGCGTCGTCTACAAAGACTTCCCGATTCTTGGAGAGACCTCTGAATTGGCGGCCAGGGCGGCACTCGCCTCAAACCTGCAGGGCAAGCACCGGGCCTTTCATGAGGCGTTGCTGGCGACGAAAGACGAGCTCACCAAAGAGCACCTCTTACACATCGCGCAAGGGGCGGGTCTGGATCTGCCTCGACTCGATCAGGACATGACACGACCGGAATGGCAACCGATCATCGATCGCAATCGCGCCCTCGCCAAAACCCTCGGCATCACCGGCACGCCGGCCTTCATCGTCGGCCACGATCTCGTGCCCGGTGCTTTGGATCTGAAAACACTCCAGGAATTGGTCGCACACAAGCGCAAGCAGTGATTCCCTGCGCCCTGCCGGTTTATCTGGGGATGTGACGGGAGACAGCCCTACCGAAAGCAGACTGGAACGCGTTCAGCCCCCGACAGGCTTCGAAAAGGTTCGATTGATGCGCAATACGTCGGCTGATGCACCCGTATGGCGGGAAATCGAGAGTGTGCGTCTCTACCATCAGCTATACGCCACGAGCCGTACGCGCTTCCCCAGACGAGATACGCTTCACGCTTCACGGATCCCAAGGCCGCCGTTGACGGTCTTCTTCCGCATCCTGCTAAACGTAACTGCGGGAGAGCACCTGGGCTCTCCCGCAGTCCTGGTGATTAGGACCGGCACTGCATCCAGAGGGCGGCACTTACGGTGGGCGCTACCACCCCCTCACCACTACCGAGCCGGATTCGACGTTCGGGAGACAGTGGGATCTCCCGACTCGAAACCTGCCCGCTTGATCGAAGGAGCCTGCTGACTCAATGGGAGGATCCGTTGATCGTCATGCGGCAACACCTTCATCAATCCCCACTGCCCTGATTGGGCGTAGGGCAACCGTTGGTTGCTCCAGACATAATCACCCGGGAGGCGGAAGCTTCCGCCGGCCGCCGGGATGAACGCATCGAGGGTCTCCGACGCGGAGGACTCAACGACGCTGATCTGGTCGGCACCGCGCATGAACGGCTCGATCGGCCACTCATGCTTTTCAACGCTGAACATCCCGTTCTGCTCATTGCTCGCCCCGAACACATGGATACGCACGGGATCTCCCGCATGCGCCTCGATGAGCGGGGTGGCAAGGCTCTCGGGCTTATCGACCGAACAAGGCTGAAAAACCTTGCCCAAGGTACAGCCGTTGGACTCCCGGAATTTGTACGGTTCCGAGCGGTAGTTCACAGCCGTCAGACCCGCCGTATTTTGCACGTAGGGCATGAAGCTCGTCCCGATAATGTTGTCTTCATCCTGGAAGAACAGGGCCACATCACGGTAGTTCTGGCGATGTTCATACCCCTGAATCGTCCGATCCACAATCACGTCGGCGACCCAGCTGTTCTTCGTGGAAATATCCGCGCCGGTCTTCGGATCGCGATACATGGCGCCTTTCGGGCCGATCACGATACCGCCGAACAGGCCGTTGCGTGGATGGGTCATTACGTTGCCCCAATCCCACACCAGGGACGCAGTTTCTCCGATGAACGGATCTGCGTAGTAGGTGTACGTGCGGCTCTCGCCCGGAGCAACCGTTTGCTCGCCCGGATTGTTGCCGACGTTGGCCCCCAGGGAATCCTTCGGATCGAACGCCAGGCCCAGCGCCGAGAAAGACGCCCGACCCTGCTTCATCTTGTTGGTCAGCTTGATTTTCAGGCAGTCACCGACGTTCGCCCGCAACGTCAACGGCATCGGTTGCGCACCGGACGCCACGGTCGACACATCCTCTTCCAAGGTGTAGATCTTGGCATCGGGATTGACCATTTGAATCGTCCGCTCGAAATCGACCTCGATGGCATCCGGCGCTTTCGGGTTCAACTTCATGGACGGGAAATCGAACGCCACGACGTTGAAGTTCTTCACCGGCGCCTCGGCAGGACACACGGCCAACGATTTGGGCATTTCGTTGCGGCCGCTGTACCCGGCCGGCAACTTCTGCAGATCCGATGCCTCCTTATCGAGAACCCGCAAGATGCCCCAGGCACCTTCCGAGAACTTGGACGAACGTCCGTTGAAGTGGATGTAATCGCCTGCCTGCAGCCTCGGTCCGCCTGCCTGTGGCACCACCAAGTCGTATCGCTCGGCAATGCCGACATGGATTGAGTTCTTCCGATTTGCGTCACCGGCATACCGCTCAGTCAGATAGGTATGCCCGGAGAGCGTCCACACCATGCTTTCGTTGGTCATGGTCTGTAACAACCGGAACACGACCGTATCACCCAGGTACGCCCGCCCCATCGGCGTGTACGGATCGCCATGCACGGCGCTGCTGAAGAGTTTCGACATATCCGGATTGGCCGCCATCCGGCCGGAGATCGGCTCCGCCCGGAAGTTGAAGCTGCCGCCCGTCGTATGCGTGCCGCCGTTCAGGAACGGCATCGGTGTCATCTTGATATGCTCAGGAATCGGGAAGGAAATCGTCTTCCCCGCTTCCAGCGCCACCTCAATCGGCTGCCCCGGAGGATTACCGGCCGTCACGATATTGACCGTATGCGGCACGCTGTCATTCAACTGCACCAGGAGTTCACGG
>JACOEF010000064.1 GCA_024998705.1 Nitrospira sp. | reverse complement strand
CCCTCTTAGTTGATTTTCTTCACACATGTGTCGCCATCCAAACAGCCATAGACAGAGGTCACCGTACTATTTGAACCGGTTGCAGGGTTACTCGCCATGCAAGTAATCCGATACACATGCTCCGTGCCGGCCACCCCTGTTCCCTGCCCACTCTTCGTGTGTGTGTAGAGAAGATCGATATCGCCGTTGACGGTGAAACCCGGGAGATTGGTCATCACAAAATTCGGCGCTGTGCTTGCCACATCTGCGTAGTTCACGGCCGGCGTGTTTGCCGCGGCAGGTGATGGAAGATCGTACCCGTAGATCTCGGCATACAATGTCGTGGCATTCGCTGCCGGGACAGGCCCCGTCGGTGCGACGAAGGCGGTCGGAAGCACTCCTGGGGGGGACAATGTCTGCTGGATGATGTTAGCGGCAAGTCCTTCACAGGAATCTGCTGCGGCCACCACAGCCTCAGTACTACGGAAAAATCCAGCCATTCGATGCTCCATGCTGGTCACAGTGATAGAAGCAATGCCGAGAATGGTGAGAATCAACAGCATCAACATCACGGTAAGCAACGCGATGCCTCGCTGATTCTTCATTTCTTTCCGGTCGTGCTTTCGGCCCGCACTGATGGTGTCCTCTCGAAGATTCATCACCACGTCTCTCGCTACAGGTTTCTCGGCTGAATCGTTCGGATCATCACGCGTCGACGTTGTTGCATATAGATGCTGGCGTCATAGCCCGCATCCGCTGATGGGTTGTGGTCACCGACGATCACAGGTCCCGTGGTATTGATCGCTTTGGTTCCCCTCTCATCAAGACCGTCGTCCACGTTCATTGGTCTGACTACCAGGCTGACTTGCGCCATTCTGATCTTGTCCGGCGTCCACGGGGTAATCGCCCACGCGCTGTTGGAGACAAAGTCCCCCTGGGTGAAGGTGGGAAACCCAGAGGTCGACGACGCATCTTGATCATCGACGACCCCGTCTGGAAACAGGGGATTGGGGGCCGTCTGGTTGCAGCCATCGCAAGCATAGGCAATTTGCAAATCTTCTACACCGTCGACAAGCGGCACGTTATTTCGCACCAGACAGGGTGTATTGCTCCCACAGGTAGTGGGCGTATTCGCCACAACCTGATACCGGACACACTGCATCAAATACACAGGCGTACCGACCGGGAATTGTCCATCCACGAAGTTCCCCGTGCCGAACCCAATCGACGTGGCATTGACGGCCTGTACCGTTTTTGACAATGCACCTCCGATGGAAACCGTTGACCCGACGACGAGTCCTTGCGCTACCATCTCCGTAATCGCAGCTCCTGAAAGGCTGATGGTGTTTTCATAGGTCTTGCTGTTCGGGGTTCCACCCACAGCCGTCGTCAACGTCCACCCTGCCGTATTCACCGGGAGCACCATCGACACTCCATCTGCTCCGCTATCTGCGCCTGTCGGCGTGTGATCCTGCGGGAGAAGACCGACCGGCTTAACAATGGCGCCGATGGTGGCATTGCATGTACCTACTGACCCAGTGGCCGGATCAGTCGCGTTATAATTGTAGCCGGCAAGCTTGATGTCCCGGCTGAGCAAGTCGATGGCCACTCGCACATTCTGTTGCGTATCTGCCACCTGCGTATTCACAACGTTGGCACGATTCGAGGTCACGACGGTGGTCATTGTCGCAGCCACAATCACCACCGTGATCAAGACGGCTACCATTAATTCCACGAGTGTGAAGCCTCTTTGATTCCAATCAACTTTACGCATTGTCATGCTCCACGCTGCGGCTATTCAGGCGCGACCATCGTCGTAAATACTGCGGTTTTGGTCCGTGCCGTGCTCACATCAGTCTTCCTCGTCTGCCAATTGACAGTAATCGTAACCAGGAAGCGATTCATCGTGACCGGGTTTGCCGTGGGATCCGGATCGAGTCGAGTCGCTGTAATACTCCCAGTGGCACCGGCGAGACCAGAATTTGTCAGCAACGTTTGCCACTGCGTGCAATCGCCCAGCGCCATGCGCTGCGTGCTCGGGTTCTGTGCGCACGCAGCTGTGGTGTCGGTATTGTGATAGTCCAGCACACGTTGTCGGTTGTTCTGAATACGTTCTGCCATATCGGCGGCAATATTGGTCACGCGTGACATGTCGTTGGCATCGACATTTTTCCCCAGCGACATCCCTGAGAGCCCGGCCAACCCCAGGAGTCCGACCGAAAGCACACCCGTTGCAATCATGGCTTCCAACAGGGTAAACCCCTGCTGCGTGATTGCGACCAGGCTGAAGAAGCCTCGTGGTTTTCTATTATGTTTCATTCGGCCTCTAGGGACACGTCGCATGGGTACACCAGTTCACCTTGCCTGCCGGAGTGACGACCACGGAATAGGTCGTTCCCTGCTGAGAGGTCAACGTCACTGGAACATTCACTGCTGCCCCACTCAGCCCTTGTTGGGTGAATTGAATCGTCGGACCACCCGTGAACGCGACGACGGCCTGGGGCAACACGATCGGGGCCAGTGCTCCGCCGAAATCGACATTCACCCTACCTGACACAAGAGCCAGTGTGGCAGTAACGGCGAGATTCCGATTCATCGCTGCCATACGGGCCAAGTTGAGGCTGCCAGCCAATTCTGTTGTGGCTTGTTTCAGCTGGTAACGAGCATTCCATTGGAGATAGTTGGGGAGGGCCACCATGGCCAAAATCCCGACGATCGCAACCGCGATCATCACTTCGATGAGGGTAAAGCCATTCTGGCAGCGGACGGCAGAGGACCGTTGGAGATAGGTAGAGACACACATGGCAACAGCCAGATGAGCAAGTGCCATGCCGATGGTTTCCCTCTCAATTTAGCGCATAACCAATTGATATATCATGCACATTCATCGCGAGCTGCGTACATTTTAGAGCGTTCCATGATCACTTCGGTGACAATTTTTGTCGGATTCGTGACGTTCTCAGCCCTACGCACGGGTAAGATTGATGGGGAAGTGAAGCCGGACGGAAGCGCGGGCTAACCTCTGAGTGTGGAAGGCTGCGAGAACGCACCCTGCTGCAGCTAACAGCTTTACCGATGATCTTCTGAGCGGCACCCACGCACATTCAACAGGCAGAAGTGCCCCTAAAGCAGAGAGTCCCCGGTGGCGAGATGTGCAACGCGCCGATCGCGATATCACTATTTGATTGCGACCGCCCGCACCTGTTTATACGTGGTGAGACCTTGCAGGACTTTCTCAATGCCATCTTGCACTAACGTCCTCATGCCTTCATGCTTGGCGAGAGCCATCAGTTCGCCGGTCCGCGCCCTGGTCTGAATCAATGCTTTCATGGGATCAGACACCACCATCAGCTCATGAATAGGCACCCGTCCACGATAACCGGTCTGGTTACAGGCATCGCATCCCTGTCCGCGAAACAATGTCAGCTCCGGATCATACGCTCGCTGCACACGTTCCCAATCGCTCGCTCCATAGGCCCGCACTAGTTCGTCATATTCACCGCAAGTGGGATGATAGGCCTCCCGGCAGTTGGAACAGATGCGCTTACATAACCGCATTGCCAACACACCTAACATGGCATCCGAGAAATTAAATGGATCGCACCCGAGGTCGAGCAGGCGCACCACAGTCTCTACGGCACTATTCGTATGGATGGTACTGAACACCAGATGGCCTGTGAGCGACGCTTCGATGGCAATATCAGCCGTTTCTTTATCGCGCATTTCCCCAATCATGATGACATCCGGATCCGCTCGCAGAAAGGCCCGCATGGTCGTGGAAAAGTGAGCCCGATCTTGGGATGCACCTGCACCTGTCGCAATCCATCCTGCGTGATCTCGATCGGATCCTCCGCCGTCCAAATCTTTCGTTCGTCGGTATTAATCGAGGACAGAATGGCGTGCAACGTAGTGGTCTTCCCTGACCCGGTCGGGCCAGCGCACAGGATAATACCGTGCGGCTTCTGAGCCAACTGCCCCACGAGTCGTCGCGTTTCGTCGCTGAATTCCAACTCCTCCAAGCGGCGAGGCCCGTTGGCCGTCAATAAGCGAATCACCACGTCTTCATTGAAACCTGACGTGGGCAGTGTGGCCACCCGCAATTCGACTTCCTGTCCGGTTCCCAGCTTGAATCGGATTTTTCCGTCCTGCGGCTTGCGGCGCTCGGCGATGTCCAGGCTAGCCATAATCTTCAGGCGGGAGACGATCGCCCGTCGATACGCGGCCGGAATTTTCATGTACGTAAAACAGGTGCCGTCGACGCGGAAACGCACGGCGGTTTCTTTTCGATCGGCATAGGGTTCAATATGGATATCCGACGCCCCGCGACGATAGGCGTCTGTAATGATCTGGTTGGCGAGTCGGACGATGGCCGAATCGTTTTCGGTGATCGCGGCAATCGTCGCATTTTGTTGTTCTTCGAGCTGCGCTTCACTGACCAGTTCGCCGAGGATATCGGAGATCGCATCGCCTGACTCTCGGCCCGGAACGACGCTCAAGAACCGTTCAATATCGCTACGCAGACCAACTCGATAGGATAGTGCCTGCCCAGGAAACGCTCGTCGCACATCAAAGATCTTCTCCGGATCGCACGGATCGTCGATCAGGATTTCGATGCCGCTACCCAGCCGCCTGAGCGGAACCCAATGATTCATTCGAAGATAATCCAGGCTGAGGTTTCTCAATAACTCCCGCTCCATGACCATGCGTTCGTCATAGGCAAGAAACGGGCAGTGATAGAATTCCGCGAGTGCGGCACCGATAGCCGGCTTCGGAATACGATATCGCTCCATAAGTACCGTGGCCAAATCAAGTCGTTTTCTCGACGCTTCGGCCGCGGCCGACACCAACTCCCCCTGTTGGAGAAAACCCTGTTCGACGAGCTGATGGTAGTGGCTGACTGACCGGCTCTGGCCTAAAGAGCCAGCACCTTGAACAACTTCGCTGACGGTAGACATAGAGAGTGTCGCACGACTCATGAACCGATTCCTTTCTGAACTCTGGACCTATGATTCAATTACGTCTACTTCATCGGACCCAACATCATGACCGTGCTACCGCATCGATCGAGCTGTCTCTCCTCACATTTTGGCTTGCCAGCTTCCAGGCGCCACAACCACCAGCGGCATACCCTGCACGAGACCTTCCCGAAGATCATGGTTGTACCAAACTTCCAACATCCCCGATCCGTTCGTGCTGTCCACGATCGCTCCTTGTGCGACCACTCCCCCGTAGACCTTGAGATGCCCTGCATATCGCACATCACCTGCAGCATATAGGACCCCCTGTAGATGAATGCCGGGCAACTGGACAGGAACCCTGCTTCCCAGAGTTTGCTGACCTTCTGGCGGCGGACTGAGGACGGAAACCGGTTTGCCATACGCCCCTGTCTTCCAGAGCACATGCGCATTCACAACAAAGAGGCCCTCTGCATATTCTTGATCGAGCACGATCGTTCCTAGGTTGTCCTGTCGCGGGGCTGTCCCATCCAGCGTATCGACAAAAATCAACCCTCGATGGTCACCTGGGCCCGTTGAGGCAAATACATCCGCAGCAGGGCGCCCCAACCCTGGCTGTATCGTCCCGCCTGCGTAAAGCAACCCTTCACGATCGATCCCGTAGTACTGTCCAAACTGCTTGGCCATTCGCTTCAAGGTGTCGTAGTCCCACTGATCAACCTTGAGACCGGGAACGGGCTCCTGATGAGTGTGGAGATTCAGTGGAACCCCCGACCAGGCCTCTGCTGGCAGTTGAGCGAAATAGGCATCGCCGCCGAGGCGGATCGTAAGCCATCGATCCTCCCGATGCGCCATCTCGCCATACGCCTGCCCGGTGATCGGTGCCAACCCACTCTTGAGGGGAATCTCTTCCGGCCGAGTGAAATACGCGCTGCCCCGCACCACCATCTCGCCCCAATGAGCGAGCACGGAACCGGGCCGGTATTGCGCAGACTCGGCGCCCAATGTGCCGCTCTGGATGGGCGCATGCAACGCCGGAACCGCATAGGCGCCGAACTCAACGGATACGGTCTTTGTCACACGTGACGCAGGGCCGGCTCCCGCCGTAACCTCGACCGTGCAGAGCAATCCCGGCCTGGTCGCGCCATAGACCCGCAACTTGAGGATCCTGGCGAGCCCCTTGAGTGATTTAAACCATCCGGTTTGAGGGTCGTTCAGCAGCCGATCGTGCTGAAGATTGGCGGCATCAAAGACCACGTCGGGATCAGCGCCGGTCCCCACAAACTGCGCTCGCCCCTCCGCGTCGAAATAGGAGGGGTCCCCCTGTGCATTTACCAGCCGCTTCGTCAGCCACGTCACCTCCGTTCCCTGCGACAACAGTCCGGGATCGTGAAACCATCCCATCACGACATCCACCGCTGCTTCAGCAGCATGGTGCGCAAGCCGTTCTTCCTGTAATGCACTGGCACTCACCATCTCCTGTCCGGCCAGCTGCATCGATGTCATCCCCAAGAGGGTCAACAAGAACACCACCATCAACACCGCCAACAGCGCCATTCCCCGCTCATCGTGCCGGACCATGCTTCCTGAACGCCCCATACTTGTGTTCATCGTCTCTTCCCTTTACCAATTACATCCGTATCGCCACATCTCGCATTAACATCGATCCTTGTCGTCCAGCCTCTATCGTTACACGCACCCGCACCACCTCACCGACTTCCGTTGTGACAGCTCCATTCCTGTCCAGGTACTGCAGCTCAAAGCGGCGCACGTCGCCCAATAGCGTGCTTGAGCCACCATCCACATCACGCATGACCCGCAGCACTCCATCGTCCTGCCGCTTCACGTAATAACGCACTCGATTGAGCAGGAAGACGGCGCTCCGAATCGGAGCCGGCTCAACCATCGGCGTCGCCAATGATAATGTTTGCTTCCGGCCGTCGGCCGCCAACTGATTCCACAGACACCGCGCAGCCGTGCACACCAGAACCTGCTTCCCTTTTGGCCAGCCGGCCCCCTCTTCTACCGACAATTCCTGTCGACCAATTTCTGCCATCTGTGTCAGAGTGGTCGACTCACCGCTCAAGCCGGCGAAGAACGCCACCTCATCCGACTTCGCCTTGAGAAACGGCGCATCTCCCCCTAACAACCCGCTTCCAGCCAACCGTATTTCGCTACACAACACATCCAAGCCGAGGCGCAAATCCTGATTTGTCGCCATAGTCGAGTGTTGCGCCGAGAAGCGAAGACCGATCGCCGAAAACATTTGGATTGAGGCGGATATCGCAACGCTGCTGATCGCCATGGAGATCAACAGTTCAATGAGGCTCACTCCGGCCGTACCGAGGCACCAACTGAGCTTCAAACGTGGCGGTGCGCATACAACATGGCCCTGGCCGCGGCTCATGACAGCACCGACGACCCGACATACCGAGGATTGGCCCGGATCGTGCGGACCCGAACCTCTTTCTCCTGCCCCGCTATGGTTCGGAATGTCGCACGAGCCTCGATAGTCGCCAAACTCGCTCCGGCCGGGTGGCTGCCTCGATTCAGCTCCACCGTCCAAACAAGCCTAATGTTGCCTTGAGTGGTACTGGCCGTGAAGATGCCATCGCCGTTCGTGCTGTCATCCTGCAAGCCATCGTCATGCATGGCAGATTCCAATTTGCCGTCGTGATCCAAATCGTCCATCAACAATTGATCCCACGACACACTCCGTTTGGCTTCCAGCCGTGATTCCACCAAGGCCAGTGCAGTCGTCGTCAATGCCCCGCGTTGCAGACCGCGCTCAGCCCACTCGCACATCCCAATCGTCCCGATCATTCCGATCGATAACACGACTAAGGCCACCATGCTTTCCACGAGGGTGAATCCGTGCGCACCCACCAAAACGGAACGTCGCTTGAGGCTATTCAGGTTAGATGGTGTCATGACACGGTCACCCGACCGGTGATGCTCACCGTCACTTGATGTGATGCGTGGCGACCGTCAACTACAATCATGGTGGTTGCCGTCGCTGACCGACCACTAGGCTGAAACAGAATTTCAGGCTTCGTCGACATGGACTCAATGACCGTGCCCCTCTGCCCGAACGCATACCGACGCAACAGGCCGTTGCCGCAGTCCGTGCATTCCGTGCGCAATTCAGACTGTTCTACATCCACGACCACTCGAATACGCTCGTGCCGCGCCATCGCCAATTGCCGCGCCATGCGCAACTCCGATGCAATCTCCATCATCACCGCGCGCTGGTGATGCTTCGCAACGAGCGCTGCCCATCCAGGCACACTGACCCCCATCACAATCCCGAT
>JACOEF010000786.1 GCA_024998705.1 Nitrospira sp. | reverse complement strand
GAATATCGACAAGGTGCGTGCCGAAGAAACGAAGAACAGAGAGGCGCGCGACGTGGACGGATACAACCCGGGTGGAGTGATCAACGGGTTGCAGAATCACTGGATTCAGCCACTGGTCCTTCGCGGCAACCAGGGCGATTGCATCAAGCTGACGCTTCGCAATCAATTGGAGGGCGACGAGGAAGTCAGTCTGAACATCCATGGATCCAGCATGGTCATGGCGGCGACGGGCCAGCCGGCCGGCACCACCAATCCGGACAGCATTGCGGCGAAGGGCCATGCCGTCGAAATGGAGTGGTATATCCCGCCGACCCAGCAGGAGGGCAGCCGGCAATTCCATTCGTATAGCAACGACCGCGAATTGACTGTGATGGGCCTCTTCGGGTCTTTCGTGATCGAACCGAAGGGCTCGGAGTATCTTGAACCGCTGGGAACAGGCGATCCTCAGCCCGCCAAGAGCGGCTGGCAGGCGATCATCAAGAACGGCGCCGGTCCTGACTTTCGTGAGTTCGTGCTGTTCTATCACGAAGTCGGCGATGAAGCGTTTCGTCCCTTGAACAAGAAGGGCGACTTCATTCCGCAGCGCGATCCGTTGACCGACGTCTATCGTCCGGTGGCTCGGGCGTTGAACTATCGCAGTGAGCCGTTCGGCGTGGACAATATGCAGACGCAGCACGAGTATTTCGGGTTCGAAGACGAGTCGATGGCCTACAGCGCCTATACCTTCGGTGATCCGGCCACGACGATTCCTCGCAGCTACCTGGGTGACCCGGCCAAGTTCCGGCTGGTGCACGGCGGATCGGAAGTCTTCCACTCCCACCATCCTCACGGCGGATCGATCCGTTGGCCGCGCAGTCCGAGGGCGATCGACGAAATGCCGCTCTGGCATACGGCCAAAAACGGTCCGGTGAAATATCCGGTCATTCGGACGAAATCCGACCGTGTCGACGTAGAAGTCATCGGTCCATCCGAGACGATGGACTTGGAAACCGAGTGTGGATCAGGCCTCTGCCAGCAGTTGGCCGGAGACTTCCTGTTCCATTGCCACGTGGCCCATTACTACATCGCCGGGATGTGGGGCTATTGGCGCGTCTACAACACCTTGCAGCAGGGCGACCATCACAACGATGTGATGCCGGATCTGTTGGAGTTGCCGGACCGCAAGGGCCGCATCAAGGTGGGGGTGGCCTCGGATGAGCTGATCGGCAAGACGGTCGATTGGTTCGGCAAGCAATTCAAGATCATCGAGAAGGGCAAGACCGATTGGAAGGCGGATCCGGCTGTCGTGACCATTAAGGATTGGGTCGACATGCAGTTCCCGCCGCAGGGCCTGCCTGGACATAAAAAAGATGAGCGCGACCAGACGCGATCGTATGACGCGAGTG
>JACOEF010000557.1 GCA_024998705.1 Nitrospira sp. | reverse complement strand
TTCGAGACCCGGTCTCACAACTATGCCTAACAGGTATTACCGGATCAGTCCGCCTTCGCCTCGGCTTCCGTCCAGAGAGACGCTCCGATCCCACGCATCCATAGCCTGGCTGGCGTCTACTCAGACGATCAGCGTGATCCTGCTCGGACTGGTCACCGGGGTTTCCTGTGCCCCCGTCTTCACGCCGACCACGTTGCAGACGTTCAAAGAATCGCGCACCATCACCTCAACGACGGTTGTAGAGCGTCCACGATTAGCACTGTCACCCCCCAGCGATGGTATGGGATGGACGGTGGGAATCACGCAGCTCGTCGAGGAGACGAACCGGATCAGACGAGAGGAAGTCTGGGGAGGGTTTACCTATGAGCGTCGGCTCAATCTTGTCACGATGATGGGCGGGGCGCTACTCTGTGGCCCAAATCTCCTGTTCAACACCGTCTTTTCCATAGGAACGCCAAACCAGCCCGGATGGAGCTCACCATGGCAATACTGCCTCGCCGCCGCCGGCTACGACGTCCCTGGGCGCGCTGATACACGTACTCGCATCGCTGACGACCTCGATCCCCACACACGGACTGTTACGCAGGTGCCTGTGGACGGTGACCTGCGGCTCACCTTTGCGCCTGAAGGACGGGACCGCATTGGAATTGCCGTCCCAGTAAGTCACGATCCTCAAGGGACTCCCCTCCGCCTCCGATGGCTTGCACAGGCCTTGCGAGAACACCGCGTAAATCCTGCCGACATCCCAGACGGGACCGTCGAGAGCTCCTACAGTCCCACTGTTGGCGCACCCGGCCCGACCACACGGTTGCCGATCGGCGGCCATGTGCTCACCGCCATGCTGCAAGACGATCACGCGGTGGTTCCACAACAGCACTGGCCCAAACAGCCTCGCCTTCGACTGATGGTCAGCAATGCCTGGGGTCGCGAACAGTCACAGTCGCTGATCGACCGGTTTGTCAGCCGGATTGAGGAGCGTGGGCTCACGCTGGTCGTCCGAAACGAGCGGTATCGGGAACTCGTTCCAGTCCAGCTCCGGCAACTCGCCCCGTTCTATAGTGATGACCGTCACCCGTCTGCCGGCATGGGCACCGGCGCCAATCTGCTCGTGTCACTCGACATCGCCTCTGCGTCCAACCAGGGGCTACTTCTCACCACGACTGTTGTCTCTGTTGAGACCGCACAGGTGCTGGCTCAGATTGTTCTCGAATGTCCCATCAACGCAGTCGCGCCAACAGCGGACACTCTGGCAGCCGTCGTCAGCGATCTCCTCTTGCCACGTGATCACCCCTTCACACGCGGATGGTTCATCACACCATGACACCATATGGCACACTCCTCATCTGCTTCCTCGCTACGAGTACGGTCGGGTGTTCGTCTCTGGTACTCTCCAACACCACCGTGAAGGGAGGAATTGCCTCGACCCGAGAAGTCGAGCGCACTCCGATCCATGCCCCCGACGTCAGCCTCACACCTGATCACGATCGGCAACGCCTCACCATTCGCGTGACACAACACTCCCACATCACGCTCGAAACAGACACGCCGATGCAGGTCGAAGCACGACGCTATGTCTTCTCGCCCACCGCTCCGTTAGCTGGTGCCATTCATTGCCCGGTGATGACTGCCCTCTATGCGATCTCCGCCGGACGGCTGGGCGCACAATCCATCGCTCCCGCTTGCCGGCGACTCCTGATGCAGGAGCCTCTTGCCGGATCACGGCCGTTCGCTACCGAGATCGAGCACCGCTACGAGACACTCACCACAACGGAGCCCGTACGCTACGCCACTCTGAAAGTGTCATGGGACGATGCGACTTATCCGTCACGGGTGTATGACGTGAATCCCGATGGAGAGGGGTCCATTCCTCAACAGGCACTCCGTTCGGGGACGGAGCACGATCCGTCGACGCTACCCACGCTGTCAGTCCTGGTCGACAATCGCGTCGTATGGAATCATCGCCTGGCCCCTGACGAACTGACACCCAGTGGCCCATCGTCCGACGAACCGCGCACGACAGGCACGAGCTGGCCCCCAAGAGTCGCATTGGTCATCGAACCACTCGATGGCGCTGCGCCACCTGCGTTAAGGGCATGGGGGCGTTTGGTGACACAGGCTCTACTGGAACGCCACATCTGTGTGGTCGCACCAGTGACCTTCGCCAAGGACTTACAGGTTGAGGTGATACTCCACCAATCCGGGCGGATCAGTGACCAGACAGCTGTTCATTTCGGGAAATGGATTCCCGCCTCTGTGGCACTCACCATCAGAAGTGGGGCAGACGATCAACAGACGGCTATTCTAGAGTTTGTGAATATTCAGAAGGCGG
>JACOEF010000460.1 GCA_024998705.1 Nitrospira sp. | reverse complement strand
CGACCAATATGTCGTTGGCCAGGATCGCGCCAAACGAATCCTCTCTGTTGCCGTGCACAACCACTACAAACGCATCTCCGCGAAGGAAAAGGATGTCGACGATGTCGAACTCCAAAAAGGCAATATTCTGGTCATCGGCCCAACCGGTACCGGGAAAACGCTCCTCGCACAAACTCTGGCCAAATTTCTTGACGTGCCCTTCACCCTTGCTGATGCCACGACACTCACCGAAGCCGGTTACGTGGGAGAAGATGTCGAAAACATTATCCTGAAACTACTCCAAGCCGCAGACTACGATGTGGAACGCGCTGAGCGCGGGATTGTGTATATCGACGAAATCGACAAGATCAGCAGGAAAAGCGACAGCCCGTCCATCACGAGGGACGTCTCCGGTGAGGGTGTTCAGCAGGCACTCCTGAAACTGATCGAAGGGACCGTCGCGAACGTCCCTCCGCAAGGAGGGCGCAAGCACCCACATCAAGAATTCATACAGGTGAACACCTCCAATATTTTGTTCATTTGTGGTGGAGCATTCGTCGGACTGGAACACATCATCGAACAACGCATGAACAAGAAATCAATGGGGTTCGGAGCGGAAGTCCGAGGCCGCGACGACATCCGATTGGGCGAGTTGTTGCCGCATGTCCAACCAGAAGATCTCTTGAAGTATGGGTTGATCCCGGAGTTCATCGGTCGCTTGCCTGTGGTCGCCACGTTAGACGAGCTCGACGAGCAGGCATTGATTCGAATCCTCACTGAGCCCAGAAACGCGCTCACCAAACAATATGAAAAACTCCTGTCTTTCGAGAAGGTCAAGCTTCGATTTACCGAGGGAGCTCTGAGCGCCGTGGCCCGCAAAGCATTCACACAAAAGACCGGTGCACGGGGATTGCGCTCCATTCTGGAGGAAGCCATGCTCGATGTGATGTATGACGCCCCTTCTCAGAAGCAAATCAAGGAAGTTGTCATAACTGAAGACGCTATCAGCGGGAAACACGCTCCAATTCGAATCTTTGAGCAGGATAAAGACGTGAAGAGCGCCTGATTCATCGACGGCACGTTCACATCATTAAGGCGGTGACTATTCCTGAGGGGGCCTAGCGCCCCCTCTTCCTTTTCTCCCTAACGAAGCACGTTCGAGCAAATTCCACACATCCTCCTACACAAATATCAGGATTTTATCGACAAGCCAGTTTCCTGCGGTATACTTGCGGAAAGATGCCTACTCCCTCAATGGTGTCTTTTCGAAGGGCGGTGCACGTGAAATTCCCAGTGGTTTCAAATAGTAGACACAAGGGCAAAACCCTCGAAATTGACGCAACCAAAGAGCTCATCACATTAGTGGGCATCAACGGCGAGCCAATGGGAAGCCTGGCGTGGGATTTTCTCGTCGATCAAATTCTGACATATCGGAAACCTCCACAATCCCGTGAAGCCCGATCTGAACCGCGCATTTCGCTCTCTATACGCGTCAAATACCATACACCCGACGGCACGCAATTCGAGAGTCGCGCGGGCGGGATCGGCGGAGGGGGACTCTTTATCGAGAGCTTTACGCCCTTGGCCGTAGGAACCAAGCTCGCCATGGAGTTTACACTGCCCGAAACTCCTGGTGAGTGGCTCTCGGCAAAGGGAGTGATCGCATGGGTCTGCCCAAAGGCCGACCAATATACATTTAGTCCGGGGATGGGGATCCGATTCACCGACATTGCTACGGAAACACGGAACCGAGTCTTAAGCCTCGTCCACTCGGTCAAGGGCATCCCCCAAGGCGAGTAGAACTAGGCTCCTGCCGTGAAGAAGCGCAGTTTCAGGTCACCAACCATACACATGACACATCTGAGCTGAAGATGAAATTTCCCGTTACCGCCACTAGCGAACACCAGGGGAAAACTCTCGGTATCGACTGCGAACAAGAAACCCTTTCCCTCTTTGATGACAAGGGAAAACGCCTCAGCATCCTCGCCTGGAGCACCCTAATCGAATATATGCTCTCGGTCGACGAAGAGGCCCTCTTTGCGCATAGTCGCGCGCATCCTCGAGCCCCTCTTGCAATCAAAGTCCATTGCAGCACGGCTGATGGCAAACATTTCGACAGCCTGACCGGCGGAATTGGTGGCGGCGGTTTGTTCATTGAAAGTAGTACGCCGCTGACGCCCGGTACCGAGCTGACCGTCGAATTTGCGTTACCCGATCGGCCAAGCCAGAAATTCGAAACTCGTGCGAAAGTCGCCTGGACACGCTCCAAGCCCGAACGATATCTCTTATTTCCCGGGATGGGTATCCAGTTCACAGACATCGACCCGGAGGCTCAGAAACGGCTCATCGAGTTGGTGGCTTCCTTGAACCGAACTCGCGCGACAGCCTGATCTGCTGGATCGCCCAGCCTGCCCATTCTCGAACTCCCACATCCAGATCCGCCATCGCAGCTTTCGACAAATCCGCCAAAACATCGCTCGTACCAATTTTTCCTAATCGAAAGGCTGCCTCAGCACGCACACCTGCAGACGCATCTGTCCTGAGCAATAACAGCAGGTGAGGCACAGCCCCACCGTCGCCCGTCTCGCCCAACACCGCGACCACACCCTGACGAACCTGTGCATCCGAATCGTGAAGCGCCCCGACGAGATCGGCAGAGAGCGACACGGTATCCAGAGTGAGCAACGCCCGAGTGGCAGCAATCCGAGCGGAGTCTTGCGGATGGTGAAGAACCTTCAGAATCTGAGACTCACGAACTGCGGATATCTCAATAGCACCGAGGGCCATCGCCGACGCCGCACGAACGGCTTCGTCTGAATCAGCGAGACGCTCTGCCAGGGCCGACCCACTCTCACCGTCGCCCACCCGTCCCAGAGAAAGCGCTGCCGCCGCGCGAACAGACGCATCTCGATCATTGAGCGACACAATCAAGCCGGCACTCGCCGACCGGTGACCGACCTTCCCCAAAGCTTCCGCGGCGGTACGCCGAACGTCCGGATCCGAGTCGGCCAGCAAAGCGACAAGCCGCTGCGCCACCATTTCAGGATCTTCAGGCGGTGTATCGCTATAACACGCAGTCAGCGCGGCAGACAGAAACACGCTCAGGAGAACGTGGAGGTGAACACGACGCAACCTCGGGGGAGCGCACCGCATAAGGCTCATGACACCGACCACCGAGGCGCACGAATTGCGAAGAGAACCGGAGGGTGTGCGAAAAAACCTGACTCACCAATCATGTTGTCCACGAAACACTCGGCAAGAGAAGAAAACCAAAGAACACACAGGACAACTGTGGAAGGGTGATGCGAACACCACGACTCGGAGGAACCACCTGCGCGCAAGGGAAGGACTCTTTCAAGCGCGGCTAGACGGGTTTTACAGGGGCATCGTCATCCAGCACAGGCGCTTGCTTGGCAGCCTCGATGGACTGCTCCAATTCCTTCTGCGCCGAATCCATCTCGGCCCGGATGGTTCGCATTTCTGGGTCCACTGAACTTCGCACGTCCGCGACCGCTTGCCGGAAGGTCCGCACAGCGTCGCCCAATCCCTCTCCCAAACCCTGCATGTCCTGAGCGGAAAATGCCGCCGGTTGAGCCTGTGCGGCTTTCGTCCGCATGACCGCTTGAGCCGCCTGTACCCGAGCGACGGCGTCTTTGTTCACAATTGCCGACGGACGCTTGGCCACGGGCTTACTCTGGGCACCTGGTGGAAGGGGCGGATACTGGGCACGCATCACTGGAGCAGGAGCCGCCATGCGGTCTTCCATGGTTGGTGGTTCATGACTGTGCGCAACGGCCGACCCCGGTGCCGCTTGCCCCGGCGTTACAGTCGCCACGCGCGGCTTCACTGGCTGGGCCGTCTGCGGGCCCTGTGGCCCGGCCGCAGCCATCAACGCGGCCGTCGTACCGGGAGTGAGCTCAGGCCCTGGGGTATATGGCGATGTGGCTTTGGGAGCGGACGGCGCCGACGCGACGGCGGCCGGCTGCGCGATTTGCGCAATCTCCGCTGCTGGCTGAGCCTGGATCTGAGCAGGTGTGACAGCCGTGTCGTTCGGTTCGGTAATGTTCTCAGGAGGTGGAATATCATTCACCTCCTTCTTAAACCCCTTGAGCGCCTTCCCGACCCCTTCACCAATTTGCGGCAGTTTCCCAGCTCCAAAAATGATCAACACAATAACCAGGATGATAATCAATTCGGAGAATCCCATCGTGCCAAACATGTTCGATATCCTTCCTCGGCAATTAGGGGCTACACCGGCTTCAGAACGCCGCTTCGGCCATCCGAACTCCCACGATAGCTGCCCGATACGAAGGGTGTCAAGAAAGGTGGGCCGTCACAGCCGACCCGGGAATACAACCGAAGGAACTTAGCTCATAGGGACGGGAATAGGAAGCAGATCGGCCTGAATCGGCTGGCCATACACCACGGCGTCGCGGGCGGAAAGATACACATCCAGTTCACTCCGAATACCGAAATCATCCGGCAAGTAGATGCCGGGCTCAATCGAAAAACAGGTGCCCGGCAACAAACGGCGCGCATCCTGCGTCTCCAGGTTGTCGATATTCGCACCGTTCCCATGCACTTCCTCGCCGATGGAATGACCGGTTCGATGCACAAAATACTGTCCATACCCGGCGTCCTGGATCACCTGGCGGCAGACATCATCCACTTCCCACCCATAGGGAAATGAGCCGGCTCGCACACGCCCCTGCACAAAAAGAACAGCTGCATCCCGAGCCCGTCGAACAATCTGAAAAATGTCCTGGTGCCTGGCAGGCACCGTCGCCCCGACGAACCCCGTCCAAGTGATATCCGCATAGACCGCTCCGGGAGCCGGCTGTTTGGCCCACAGATCGATCAACACGAGGTCTCCTTGTCGAATAGGGGCTGAGCCTTCATTCACCGGCGCATAGTGAGGATCCGCGCTATGGGCATTCACCGCCGCAATCGGTGGACTCGAGGTCACCAAACCACGGGCCTGCATGCGAGAAAGAATGTACTGTTGCAATGCATATTCAGTGAGGCCTCGCCCAGAACCGAGCGACGTTCCGACATACTCAAACGCTTCATCCACAATTGCGCGTAAGCCTTCTGCGGCCACCTGATGCGACGCCAATTGCGCATCATTCCACACCGCCTCAAATTGCTGGACCAGATCGGCAGACGTCACCACCTCCACGCCGAGACTGCGCACCAGATCAATCGTGCCGGCATCCACGCGTGACAGATAGGGGATCGCGTTCATTGGCGAATACTGCATCGCGATCCTCTTGGAAGCGTGCAACAGGGAACCGAGAGCCGCTTGCTGATCACGCCAGGAGACATACTCGCGCGCGTCACCGGGCAGCCCATCCAGCACATGAGGCTCAATTCGATGCTGGAGTTTCACCGGCGTGCCTTCGGCAGGAATCCAGTAGTACCAGCGCCGCGTGACATGCCGCGAGGGGTCTAACAACAAGACGCGGTAGTCAATCGGGTCGAGATGACGAAAGTCATAAAACAGCCACCCATCAAGCCCCGGTTGTTCCCGGATGGCCTGCTGAATACGAGTAATCCGTGCGGCATACCGAGCGGACGCGTCCATGTGGCCATCATAGCGTCATTTCGACATCGATACCACTGCGCAATCATGCTGTCCTCTGCCGTCCAGGCAATGCTAGAATGGGCTGAACACGCTATGGCTATGGTTCCCTCATCCGATTCCGCGCAGTACCGCGTCACCTTCTTCTTCGGGCCGGAAGTCGTCGAGGATCGACCGAATCATCTGCGATGCGTCTTCAACGTGAAGAAGCGGAGTTGGAAAGGCGGCGTGCAAGTGGCGGTGGATGTGGCCCAGGCTCACCTCGACCGGGCCCGGGAACGAATTCATTATACGTCCTGGTTGGCCGGACTGCTTCAAGCGGGAAGCCAAGAGGAACGCAAGGAGCTAGCCAACCGCGCCGATGACCTGCTCGTCCAATCATTCTGTACCAGTGCACTCAACCTGGCTCTCCAGGCAGGAATTGAACAGGCGAATCAACTGATCGACGCCGCCGCGTTCGCCGACGAACTGCATCAACTCCTCGACGACCAACCAGAACAGATCACCGATCGAATTCGCCTCGAACTGGACTTGGGTGAGATTTCCGAAATCTAATGAACAACGGACTGACAGCAAAGCCGGAAGGGGTTTGAAAACGGGGGCGAATTTGTTATAACGACAACGGACTCATCGGCATTCATTTTTCTTTCCACCGCACCGGAACTTCAGCACGAAGGAGGCACCCAACGTGAACGTCTCTGTCTATCTGCCACTTAAAAGACGACGCAGCCTCTGGGCCCAAGTTTTCGTCTTCAGTCTTGTCACGATCTGTTCGCTGGCCTTACTCATCGCCCCCGTTTCAGCACAGGAGTCGAGTGGCGCTTCCAATGTGCCTGTCTCAGCGAACGATGCCAGCGCTTCGGGTGTCGGCGTTCAGGTAGGCTCCGCACTGGCCACGATCGTTTACTTCCCGCTCAAACTGGCCTTCGCCATCGGAGGCGGGGTTGTGGGCGGATTGGCCTATGGCTTCTCAGGGTTCAGTGAACAGACCGCCAAGAATATCTGGGTCCCCAGCATGTACGGCACCTACGTCATCACGCCGGACCATCTGAAGGGCGATAAACCCATCCGCTTCCTCGGTGTCTCGAGCGAGCCGGCCCGAGAGGCCAGTGATTACAGCACCTCGGAACCGGTTCCGTTACCATTGGAACCCATCCGCTAGCATGAAACCCGTCATCGGAGTCACGCCCGACTTCAATGCCGGTGATCGTCAAGAATGGGGCGGTAAAGAGCCCACGTATTTTTTACGGGCGCGGTACGTCCGCGCAATTGAGGAACTCGGCGGCGTGCCGGTGATTCTCCCGCTGGTGGCAGACCGCTCTGCCCGCCGGCGGCTCCTGCAAGGAATCGACGGGCTGCTGTTGACGGGAAGCGGCCCGGACTTAGACCCGAGCCTCTACGCAGAACAAAAGCGATTCACCTTTCCGATCGTCGCCAAACGCCGCTCCAGCTTCGAACTGGACCTGGTCCGTCTCGCCATCAGCAAGCACATCCCAACTCTGGCCATCTGCGGAGGCATGCAAACCATGAATGTCGCCTGCGGAGGAAGCCTCTACCAGGACCTGCCTGCTCAGGTCGACCATGTGTTGCAGCATCGACAGACGACGCCAGCCGTTCAACTCTACCACAGCGTCTCCATCGCGCCCGGCAGCCTGCTCAATCGAATCGTCAAACACACCCGTATGCGGGTAAACAGCTCGCACCACCAATCGGTGAAAGCGGTCGGGCATCCCCTCATCGCCAGCGCAACGGCGCCGGATGGAATCGTTGAAGCGATCGAACATCCGACGCACCCCTTCTTCCTCGGCTTGCAATGGCACCCCGAATTCTTGTTTGAACGCCACCTCCTCCACCGGCGACTCTTTCAGACATTCTTGCGGGCCGCTTCACACCGCCCGGCACTCCAACCTTCACCTGCGAGACGCGGGAACAACTCATGACACGGTGCTCCTTCCGCTATGACAGCGGCCCTGGAGGTGACGCCACCGGAGAGAGGACGCTGTGTGGGCAATCCGCTGTTTCGCACCAAATCTATCGAACGAATTCTCGCTGATTCCGACGCTCCTGAACATCGTCTGAAACGGAGCCTGACGGCCTGGGATCTGACCGGACTCGGCATCGGCGCCATCATCGGGACCGGCATCTTCGTGCTGATCGGCACCGCGATTGTCGGTGATGCGCACCGGCCAGGCGCGGGGCCCGGCATCATGCTGTCTTTCATTCTTTCAGGCATCACCTGCGCACTGGCCGCCCTCTGCTATGCCGAATTTGCCGCCATGATCCCGGTAGCCGGCAGCGCCTATACCTACTCCTACGCTACCCTGGGAGAGTTTCTGGCCTGGCTGACAGGTTGGAATCTGATCCTGGAATACGGTGTGGCCTGCGTGGCCGTCGCGATCGGATGGTCCGGGTACTTTAACAACATCCTCAAACTCTGTGGCCTTGAACTCCCCTACTGGGCTACTCATCCGCCCGGCTCGGACGGCGGCATCGCGAATATCCCGGCCGCAATCATCGTGTTGCTCGTCACCGGCATCTTGATCGTCGGGGTGAAGGAAAGCGCACGCGCCACCTGCGGCATTGTGCTGATCAAGCTTGCCGTAATTGTCTTCTTCATTGCGGTCGGCACGTCCTCCGTCGACGCGTCCAATTGGTCTCCATTTATGCCGTTCGGGTTTGCCGGCGTGGGCGCGGCTGCAGCCATCGTATTTTTCGCCTATATCGGGTTCGACGCTGTGTCCACCACCGCCGAAGAAGCCAAGAACCCTCAACGGGATTTACCCATCGGGATCTTCGCCTCGCTGGCCATCTGCACCGTGCTCTATATTGCCGTTGCCGCGGTCCTGACCGGCCTAGTGCCCTCTTCGCAGATCGACGTCCACGCACCGGTGGCTGAAGGGCTCCGCATGGTCGGATTCAAGTGGGGAGCCGCCATCGTGGCGACCGGAGCGGTAGCGGGAATTACGAGCGTCCTGGTAGTGATGATGCTGGGCCAGATTCGGGTCTTTTTCGCCATGTCCCGAGACGGCCTCCTCGGACCCTGGCTTTCAGGCGTCCATCCAAAGTTTCGAACACCGCACCACGCGACCTATTTGACGGGCGCGGCCGTCGCCATCATGGCCGCGCTCATTCCCATCGGGGAGGCAGCGGATATGACGAACATCGGGACACTCTTCGCCTTTGTCCTCGTCTGTATCGGCATCATGGTCCTTCGCTACACCAAACCGAACCACCCACGTCCCTTCCGTATGCCATTCATGCCGGTCGTCCCCATCCTCGGAGTCTTGGCCTGTCTAGGCCTGATGTATTTCCTCCCTTGGATGACCTGGATCCGGTTCTTTGTGTGGACCATCATCGGCATCGTGGTCTACGTCATGTATGGGATGCGCCATAGCAAACTCGCTACGAGACCCTCGACAGAACAGGCCAAGTCACCTCGACCGGCATAGTCGAATCATGAACGACGAAACTGAAGACAGGCAAAACTAGGACGAGGCTTCGGTTGGGACAACAGGAGCGGACGCAGGTGGCACCGTTGCAGCCGAAGCGGCCGGCTTGGCGGCAACTGCTGCAGGAGCAGGGGAACCTGGCGCTGCCGAAGCGGCGCCTGGGGCCGCGGAAGCAGGCGCGCCGGCGGCCGGGGCGGCCGGTGGCTTGGGTGGAGCAGCGGGTTTCGGCGGAGCGGGCCGCTCGGGTTTAATTCCGCCTTCCCAGGAAGGGCCTGAATACATATCGGCTGCCAGCCCTTTGCCTTTCCACTTTTCTTCAAAATCCGCGGCGGCTTTGTTCGGCGTTTCTCCCGCACCCACCACGTCATTCCATGGATAGGCCCGGGACCGATCTGGCACCCGGTCTCCGTACGCCTCAAATACAAGGCAATCGGGTTCCCCCGGTACGGCCCGAGATAGATATGCACTGACCCCACATATTCAAGCAATGTGGCCACCGCGCCTCCAAGAAGAGGTGCATGATGCCATAAGAGGCGGGAAGAGGGCAAGATGGGCCTATCCCCCCTGCTATATGGTCCAGATTCAACTAGGCCGCCGCGGGGCGCTCTCTCGTGGGACGCATGCGTAGCAGGTAGACACCCAAGATGAGGACGATGATCACGGTCACGTTGAGGCCGACATCCATCACGTACTGCTGAAAGAGTTCCTGTCTCGCCTCTCGCGTCACCACCTCAAGCTGATGGGACAATTCCGCACTGGCCGTCAACACCCGCCGCGTGCAGGCGATGATGCCGACCGCCAGATAGGGCTCCAATTCCAGCACCTCGGTTTGAAGAAACCGCACCACCGTTCGGAACAATTCCAGCAGGATGATGACGAGCAGCAGATCATTCAACAGCTTAAGCCCGGCCGGCAGGAGGGGAACATTGTCGGAGCGCAAGAAAAAGGCATACCAGGCATGAACAAAAATCAGCATGCCTAAGGCCAGCAAGCTGAATCCTGCCGCGACATACCCCAGCCGGTCCAAATGGTCCATGAATCCCAGCAACCACTGCATGGTTGCCCGGCGGGACTTCTCCAGAGGCCCGGGAGGGGTCACCGGTGGCGTCATGCGGTTCCTGCCTGACCGGTCGGCATGGGATAGTCCTCCCGCGGTTGACCGAATTTCAAGCTATGGACCGCTTTGGCCGTGACGGTGTGGCCACAACAGTTGATCCCCTGAAACCCGGCGCCTCCGTCGATCACCATCACGCGCAAACCGCAAGAGTCGGGAAACTGCCGTTTTTCTTCCAGCATGGCACCGGGGAGCAATTCGCCTTTCCTCCGGCCTCTCGAAGTGATGATGTCCGGCACCACATCTTCGTCTGTCAGTTCATGCCCGCAACAGAAGATCTTCTGGAATCCCTCGCCGCCGCCGGCCACCTTGACCACTAACCCGCACGAATCCGGAAAGCGTTTTCGCTCGTCGAGAATGTCGCCCTTTTTGATTGCCATGCTGCCTCGAAATGAATGAATCGGAACACCGGGAAATTGAAGCTGATCCGATAGTGAATCAGATCGCCGACGGAAAAGCCAGCAGGGACTCCACCGGAGGAGCCTTCGAAGGCTGAATCCGGTTACGTGATGGAATCAACACACAGCCCTTAGACGTGGGTTACCGGAGAATCATGAGATGGTACCGACTCCGGCGGATCAGCCGACGTCAGTTTGGGGAGACGCGCATAGGCCTTGTGCCACGAATCAAGCAGAACCCGGTGAGATCGACAGCCCACCACCAGTCGCGCATCGGAAATGGTGACCGGCTTATACGGATGAAGATACTGCGCCTTGAGCTTCGCCACGCGAGCCAGCGACTCCGCCAATCGTTCCTGGGTAATGCGACCGTCGTTCACGGCACGCTCCATGGCTTGCATCGCCGTCACCACACGGTCTTGGTCCTTACAGATCAACACCACATCACAACCGGCCACAAACGACCGGACCGCCGCCTCGCCGATGCCATCGTGATCGATGATGGCATGCATCTCCAGATCGTCGGTAAAGACCACCCCGTCATACCGAAACTCCTCACGCAGCAAGCGCTGGATGACCGCCGATGACAGAGTCGCCGGCGCCTCTGGGTCCAACGCCCGGTATAGCACATGGGCCGTCATCAGGCTGGCCACACCGTAACGAATGGCCTGCTGAAACGGAGGGAACTCGGTGTCGCGTAACCGCGGCAGCCCGGCATCCACGACAGGCAGTTCTTTGTGCGAATCCGTCGCTGTGTCTCCATGGCCGGGAAAGTGCTTCCCGCATGCGACCACCCTATTATCCTGCAGGCCTCCGATGGTCGCCAACCCCATCTCGCCGACAAGATCGGGGGAGTCGCCGAATGCCCGATCGCCGATCACGGGATTCTCCGGATTACTGTTCACATCCAGTACCGGAGCCATGTTCATGTTGATACCCACGGCTCGCAACTCTTTCGCAATGGTGGCAGCAGCGGAATAGGCGAGCTCACTGGAGTTACACCGGCCCAACTGCCCGCAGGGAGGAAAAATCGTAAACTCAGCCGGCAGCCGGGACACCCGACCGCCCTCTTGATCAATCGCAATCAGCAGCGGCTGAGCGGGCGACAGTCTCTGCAACCCATTGGTCAGATCGACAATTTGCTGAACCGACTCGAGGTTGCGCCGGAAAAAGATGACGCCGCCCGGGGTATAGGATTTCAGAAACGAGGCCAGGTCGCTGGTGACCGTGGTCCCGGTGAACCCCATCATAAACAGCTGACCGATTTGCTCGCGTAGTGTCATAACCCCCTACCGTGACGATCTGAGTGAGAAGCAGGCACCTGCCCCCTACGGCAACGTGCGGTCCAAGAGGAACTGAATGAGCAGGCGTGTGCCGATCCCGGTCGGCCCCTTCGGCAAATAGGCCCGCTCACGTTCACTCCAATCGGTGCTCGCGATGTCCAGGTGGATCCACGGGCAATCACCGACAAACTTGCTCAGGAACAGAGCCGCGGTAATCATCCCTCCGCCCCTGCCGCCGATATTTCGCATATCCGCCACGTCACTGCGCAGCTGCTCGAAATACTCCTCCCACAACGGCATCTCCCACACACGCTCACCGGCGCGCTGCCCGGCGCTTCGGACCTGCTCTTTTAACGGATCGTTATTCCCGAACATCCCGATGGCGAATTGGCCAAGCGCCACCACGCAGGCGCCGGTCAGAGTCGCAATATCGATCAACACCGACGGCTTGTAGCGGGTCGCATACGCCAGCGCATCCGACAGAATCAGCCGTCCCTCCGCATCGGTATTTTGCACCTCGACGGTCTTGCCGGAGAGGGTCGTGACGATATCTCCAGGCCGCATCGCCCGCCCGCCCGGCATATTTTCAGCCACCGGCAAAATGCTGACGAGGTGGAGGGGGAGCTTGAGCCTCGCCGCGGCCCGCATTGTCGCCAGCACCTCGGCGCCGCCGGTCATATCGGCCTTCATATGCTCCATATTCTCGGCCGGCTTAAGCGAAATACCGCCGGTATCAAAGGTGATGGTCTTTCCCACCAACACCACCGGAGGATCGCCCTTCTTCGCTTTAGAGCCCTTGTATTCAAGGATGATGAACTTCGGCGGCTCATGGCTGCCACGCGCCACGCCCAGCAAGGCACCCATGCCGAGTTGTTCCATGTCCTTCTGTTCGAGCACCTT
>JACOEF010000302.1 GCA_024998705.1 Nitrospira sp. | reverse complement strand
CCTGTCTGCTGCAGGGGCCACCCTGGTTGGATCCTGCTGACGCGGTTTTTTACCTACAATCCGCCGTTCATCTGAGCGAGTCTACTGGCATATTGAACGACACAGGGCCGGCAGGGGAAGCATCCTCTCACGAAACACATCCGAGCGCACCCACCTATGCCTTGTCGGTTCAAAACCGTGGCACCCTGACCATTACCTGGATGACAAGGGAATCGTGCGCGGGAGTCAGACGGGGCAAACCAACGTAACCGGCGGGCCTGGATCAGGCGCATCAGAACAGTAGCTTTTCGAACAGAACCAGCGACAGCGAGATAGCCGGTCAAGTTAGACACGAGCTCGGCGCAGGTACCGAGGCTAACCCGGACGCTCCTCGCCCTCGGCTTTTTCCCGTACGTTGAATTGATTCATTGCCGTGGCGACATCGCGGTTGAGCAGCAATTCGAGGGCGTCGACCACTCGCTCAAGGCAGGGGGCATAGATCGCCCGCTCTTCAGGTGACACCTGCTCCAGCACGTAGTCTGCGGTATCCTGCCTCGGGGCCGGACGGCCGACACCGATCTTCAGCCGCACAAACTGCGGCGTGCCCAACGCTTCAATGACGGACTTGATGCCGTTATGGCCTCCGCTGCCGCCGTCCCGCCTGATCCGCAAGCGACCCGGCTCTAAATCCAGATCGTCGTGCACAACGACCAGGGCTTCGGGAGTCAGGCCAAGTTCGCGGAGGAGGCCCTTGAGGGGAGGACCACTGAGATTCATCCAGTCGAGGTTACTGGCGAGTTCGACGAGTTTGGAACCGGCGCGACCCGAGCCTCGCTGGGCCGCGCCTTTCCTGGTGAGACGTATCGACCAACGTGCGGCGGCCCGTTCGATCACCCAACAGCCGATATTATGCCGCGTGTCGGCATAGTCGGCTCCGGGATTGCCCAATCCAACGAGCAGGCGCAACGCAACTACTTCTTCTTTTCCGCTTCCTTCTTCGCAGGCGCAGCTCCGGCCTTGGGCGCGGCAGCTCCAGCTTTGGCGTCTCCCGCCTTGCCCGCTTCCGCACCGGCCGCTCCTTCAGCCACTGCCTTGCCCTTCGCCGCCACTTCCGGCTCCTTGGCGCCTTCGGCACCAGGCGCACCGGTGGCCAGTAAGGATTCAAGCTTGGCATCGGTCATCGGCGCAGCCACGCTCACGACCATGTGCTCAAGGTCGTCCAAAACCGCAACCCTTCGGTTTTCGGAACGTCCTTCAGGTGGATGCCCTGGTTGATTTGGAGCTGCGACGCATCGACTTCGATGAAATCGGGCAAGACAGACGGGAGACATTCAATGTGCAGCTGACGCAACACATGATGCAACACTCCGCCTTCCTTCAACCCAACCGGCTGACCGCCGGTCAAATGCACGGGCACCTTGACGCGAATCGGTTTATCCATCGCCACTTCGAAGAAGTCGGCATGGAGGACACTGCCCGCGATCGGATCAACTTGAAAATCCCGCAACAACGCCGTGCGCTTGGCCTTGGTCTTCGCCCCGTTGATCGTGAGGGAAATGAGCGCGGTGGATCCGGCCTGTGACCGCAGCATCTTCACCAACTCCTCAGGCTTCACCGAGAGTAGGAGACATTCCCCCTGCCCATACAACACGGCCGGAACACGGCCGGCACGACGAAGTTGACGCGCGGGCCCCTTGCCCCCACCCTCTCTGCTTTCAACGGTTAAATCGAATTTCATGATACTCCTCCTCGACCAGTCGCTCGACGCGGACGGCCTACACGAATAACGAACTTACTGATTCATCTTCATGGATACGCCGGATCGCTTCTCCGAAGAGAGGCGCCACCGACAACACCTTGAGTTTCGGACACTTCTGTTCTTTGCCCCGCAGGGGAATCGAATCGGTCACCAGCACTTCGGTCAAGCCGGATTGTTGGAGCCGCTCCAATGCAGGCCCCGATAACACCCCATGAGAACAACCGGCCCACACTTCACGCGCACCTTTATCGAGGCAGGCCTGCGCGCCCTGGACGATCGTGCCCGCAGTATCGATCATATCGTCGAGGAGCAAGGCGCTCTTGCCCTGCACATCGCCGATGATATTCATGACCTGCGCCTGATTCGGCCCTTCCCGCCGCTTGTCGATAATGGCGAGATTCGCCTGCAACCGCTTCGCGAAGGCCCTGGCGCGCTCCACGCCGCCGGCATCCGGCGACACCACCACCAGATCCGACACCTTCCGCTTCGTGATGTACTCCATCAGCACCGGTAAGGCGTACAGATTATCGACCGGAATATTGAAAAATCCCTGGATCTGGCTCGCGTGGAGGTCCATGGTCAGCACACGATCTGCGCCGGCTGTGGTAATGATGTCGGCAACCAGCTTCGCCGAGATCGGCACACGCGGCTGATCTTTGCGGTCCTGCCGGGCATACCCGAAATAGGGAATCACCGCCGTGATGCGGTTGGCCGACGAGCGTTTCAAGGCATCGATCATGATGAGCATTTCCATGATCGAATCGTTGACCGGAGAACAGCAGGATTGGGTGACGAATACGTCGGCCCCGCGCACGTTTTCTTCCACACGGATCCGGATTTCGCCGTCGCTGAAGGAAGACACCGTCGCCGCACCAAGAGGCAGGTCGAGGTACGAGCAAATCGCCCGCGCAAGCGCAGGATTGGCGCTGCCCGAAAAGAGCTTGAGTTCCCTGTTCATCCGACCCCTT
>JACOEF010000524.1 GCA_024998705.1 Nitrospira sp. | reverse complement strand
TGTGTCGATCAACGACCTCCTGCAATACTGGGAAAGCGATCCTGCGACGCAGGTCATCCTGCTGTATGTGGAATCGTTCGGCAATCCGAGAAAGTTTGCTCAGATCGCCCGCCGGGTCAGCCGCAACAAACCGGTCGTCGTCTTAAAAGCAGGTCGCACGTCCTCAGGCAAGCGCGCCGCGGGATCTCATACGGCCGCGCTGGCAGCCAATGAAGTCGGGGTGGAAGCGCTGTTTCAGCAAACCGGGATCCTGCGCGCCGAGACACTCGAAGACATGTTCGCCTTAGCGTCCGGCCTATCGGACCAACCGCTGCCGACGGGCCATCGCGTCGGGATCATTACGAATGCCGGCGGACCGGCCATCCTCTGCGCCGATGCCTGCGAAGCGAGCGGCTTGGATGTTCCTGAATTGTCGCAAGCGACGATCTCGCACCTTGCTTCGTTTCTGCCGCCGGCCGCGGCGTTGCGCAACCCGGTGGACCTGATCGCCTCGGCCGACCCCGAACAATACGCCCAAGCCATCGCCACGCTTTTGAAATCCGACGATATCGACGCCCTCATCATTCTCTACATCGCCGTCACAGCCACTGATGTGGACCCGATCGCCGAGGGCATCAAAAAAGGCATCCTCGCCGCGCGAGCCACGGCCCCCCTCAAGAAACCGATCTACATCGGATGGATGGTGGAAACGGATCGCGAGCGGAAGTTTGCCTTCACGAGCGAAACCATCCCCACCTTTGCCTTGCCGGAACTCCCCGCGCGCACCCTGGGGAAAATAGCCGGGTACGTGCAGTGGCGCGAACGCCCCGCCGGCATGGTGCCGGGCTTCGACGATCTGGACCTCCCGACCGTGACCCGCATCTGCCACGAGGCCCTGGCCGCGCGTGGAGACGGCTGGCTGACAACGACTGAAACACGAGCCCTGCTGAGCGCAATGTCGATTCCGCTACCGGCAGGCGGCGTCGCGACCAGCGCGGAAGAAGCCGCCCGGCTGGCCGAACAGATCGGATTTCCGGTCGCCGTCAAGCTGGCGTCCCACACCCTGGTCCATAAAACGGAGATCGGGGGCGTGCATTTGAACCTGACCGACAAAGCGGAGGTGCGCCGCGCCTATGAACAGATCGCGGCACGCATGGCGGAGGATACCAGCCTCGATGCGATGGAAGGCGTGCTGGTGCAACCGATGGTGGCAGGCGGCGTCGAAGTCATGGCCGGGATGGTGCAGGATCCTTCCTTCGGCCCCTTGATCGGTTTCGGGCTGGGCGGGATACACGTCGAAATTTTAGGAGACGTGCGATTCCGGATTACGCCGTTGACGGAGCTGGATGCCGCCGACTTGATTCGCAGCATTAAGGGGTATCGTCTCCTGCAGGGCTATCGCGGCCCTCCACCCGCCGACGTCGATGCCATCCAGGCCCTGTTGCTCAGGTTGTCACGGCTGGTCGAAGAAGTGCCCGCGATCGTGGAACTGGACCTGAATCCCATCTTCGCCCTCCCGCCCGGCCAAGGCTGTCAGATCGTGGATGCGAGGATACGAGTCAAGAAAGTCTTTGCTCATCCACAGGAGGACCTTCGATGAAAAGAATGGTGAAACGTCTACTGGTGGGAACGAAACGTTGGCTCACAGAAGAACCGCCCCAACCGGAAAAACCGATTCCGTTCGACAATTCGTACGAATGGATCGGGCAGGCGTTCCGCCAGATTCTTGCCGACCCCGTCGGAGGCCGCTACCGTTCCTACGCCTGGGGTGTTCTGCAGGGCGCCTCCCTCGCCAAGGTGTTAGGCCATCGCAGCATATCGGTAGTCGAGTTCGGAGTGGCGGGGGGATCGGGCCTGGTCAGTCTCGAACGGATCGCCGAGCTCGGGGAGCAGAAAACGGCAGTCGGTATCGACGTCTACGGTTTCGACACCGGCAAGGGTCTCCCCAAACCAAAAGACCACCGGGATGTGCCCTATATGTGGGAAGAGGGAGATTTTTCGATGGACGAAGCCGCTTTGCGGAGCCGGCTGAAGCAGGCCCAGCTGAAGTTAGGCCTCATCGAACAGACCGTCCCGGAATTTCTCCGGACAGACTTTGCACCGGTGGCCTTCATCTCCATCGATGTTGATTTGTATAGCGCCGCGAAACAGGCTCTCACCCTGCTCGATGCAGACCAGACCAAGTTACTGCCGCGCGTGTTCTGTTACTTCGACGATATTATGGGATATGGCTATAACGACTTCACCGGTGAGTGGCTGGCCATTCACGAATTCAATGCCGAGCATACGATGCACAAGCTTTCCCCGATTTATGGACTGAAGTGGTTTGTGCCCCAGGAATTCTCTAACGATCGCTGGATCGAGATGCTGCAGCTCGCCCATCTCTTCGACCACCCGTCATACGGCATGATCGATCATGCGCATCATCACCCGGTCCTTGACGTTGACGGCAGATGGCGCTGGCAGGACTAACTGCCGGAGACATCGATGCTCACCCTATAAGGCACTGGTGACGATCACATTCTTGACACCTCCGGGTCACGTCGACACGACGAACTTTCGCGGCTGCCCAGAGAAGTACCGGAAATCGTAGCGCTCGACCTGAATCCTATCCTCTTCTAAGCACGCCTCCACATACGCAGCCATCCCCTCTGGAATCCGTAAGTGTTCAACCTCAGCATTCGGATAGTCTCAATTGATCCCATAGCCTGCACGCGTGACCTATGCAACACTGCGCTTACGAGCTGCCCGTCCACGCGCGGTCCGCGGTGAACGTGAAGGAAAGGCCTGAGGCTGCCTCTCGACATAGGCATCGAGCAAGCGGCGAATCATGCGCTGGTATTGCGTGTGGTGCCGGGATGCCTCGGCCTTGAAGAAGTCTACGCTCTTCCTGCTCAGGGCCAACGTCACTTTGACCCCCTCATCGCGAAACGCCAATTCGGCGGGAGAGGGGAGAAAATCTGGAACGACACGAATCTCGCCTAGAGACTCATCGCGATATCTTATTTTCGTACTCATAGACTGCCTTTCCCATTCGCCAATAGCCGGCGCCGATGATCCGACTAATTGAGACCCGATAGGCAGCACTTCCTACCATAGCCACATATGTCGATTATAGAGAATGATTTCACCTCAATGCAGGGTCTCACGCATACGCAGACCTGGCCCGCATTATTCATGAGCACTTCTGCTGCAATCGCGGATTCGCAGCTGCGCCCAGCCTGTCGGCGGGCGGGCTCGCCGCTCGGTCGGTCGACATCCTGTTCAAGGATGCCTTCCTCCCTC
>JACOEF010000785.1 GCA_024998705.1 Nitrospira sp. | reverse complement strand
TCAATTTCGGAAAGAGCTCCGGAGGCGGTATGGTATCGAGTTTACCCGTCTCTATACCATCACCAACATGCCGATCAGCCGTTTTCTAGAGTTCCTGACAGAGAGTGGTAATTACGACGCCTATATGGAACGGCTGGTCACTGCCTTCAATCCTACCGCTGCGGCAGGCGTCATGTGCCGATCGATGATTTCCGGGGGGTGGGACGGCATCCTGTACGATTGCGACTTCAATCAGATGCTCACGCTGCCGGTCAAGGAAGAGATGCCGCGCCATATTCGCGACTTTGATCCGAC
>JACOEF010000784.1 GCA_024998705.1 Nitrospira sp. | reverse complement strand
GCGCGGTGATGGTCGGAAGGAGACCGGTCGGGTACGCCACCGTCCACAAGGCAGGCGCGGTCGGCTGCCCGCTTCGTTCCAGCTTCTCTTTAAAATGAACCTTTGCCACACGTAAGGCTGGATGGTAGGCCCCCACCTCACTGAGCAGGGTCGAGAAAGCCAGCAGCACCTCCGGGTCACGACTATAGAGCTCTGTAAGCGACCCAAGTTCACGGGCCGCATCCTGGGCGAACCCCAAAATCTTGAGTTCTATCCCACGCTGATAGACAACATGCCGTTCGATCTCAGACCGCCGATTCTCCGGCAAACGTGACGCTTCCTCGCTTACCGGACGCTCCGCGCTTGTCGCAACCGGCGTGGCCGGCGGCAACGACACGCGTCGGGCAGCCAACTGGCAATAATAACTGTACGCGTGTCGCTGACAGAGACGCGTGTATTGATCGGCGACGGTGGTGTTTTTGTCGCGTTCGTCCGCCCTGGCCGCCCAATACATGGCCTGAGGCTCAAAGCCGTTGACATGCAACTCCACAACGGATCGAAACGTCTCGGCGGCATCTCGATAACGCGCCGTCCGATATTGCGCCCACCCCGCGCGCCACAGCCCTTCCGCACGCTGGCCCGCCGAGTCTCCCAACTTCGCCACCTGCCGGAACATCTCGATTGCCTCATCGAATTTCCCCTGATCCTCCAACCACACCCCGGCGAACAGATGCACCATCGCCCGCTGGTCGCCCCCCAGGGAACCCTGCGCCGCCGATCGCGCCAAGGCGATGAGTTTGTCGCCCTGATTCTGCCGCAGATACACCCGGGCCAACCACACCGTGGCCTCGGATGATTCCTGCACTCGATCAGCCACTAACCCGCGGAACGTCTCACGGGCCTGGTCATATTGTTTGAGCCGGACATAGGCCACTCCCAGTTTCAACCGGGCCTCAAACCGGCGGGGGTGCCCGGGAGCCATTACCAGAAAGCGGCGCAGCTCTTCGACCGCCTCTGCTTGCATGGCCAAGCCCAGAAAGGCCTGCGCGCGGATCAAATGATCGTCGGCCGTCGGCGCCCAGGATTCTCCGCCCAGCGCCGTATCCAACCGGGCTTTCGCCTCGCGCGCCTCAGGCGACTGCGGATACCGCAGCCAGAGTTGCGTCAACGCGGTGCGGGCTTCCGGCAGTCGATTCTCCCGGATGTGGCACTCGGCCTGGTGCCACAAGGCCAACGGAGCCGACGGGTCCTTATCCGCAAGAGCCACCGCTCGCGCCAACCAGTCCACTGCGCGGAAGCACACATTGGCGCTATACCAGGCTTCCCCCGTTCTGTATGCAGCCTTGGCGATCAGATTTGAATCCGGCACAATCTTGGGAATCGTCTCCAGCAATTCGGCCGCCCGGATCGGTTCGTTCTGTTTCAGCAGCGATTCCCCAATCCAGAGGCGGAAATAGTCGTCCAGCACCGGCATGTCGGGCTGGACAGCCTGCAAACGTTTGGCGGCTTCGACAGGGTCCCGCTCGATCAACAACACGCCCAACACCACCCCGGCCCGCTTGGCCCAGATCGTGGAGGGATAGAGATCCATCACCGACCGCAGCTGGTCGATCTTCAGCATCATCGTTTGATCGCGTTGAACGGGCGAGCCCGAACGTTCATTGAGCGCCACAGCGGAACGAAAACAATCTTCCGCAGAGACGCAGGGGGCAGCGGCAACGGGCAGGGGGCGCGGGGACTCGGCTGTGGCCGTCAAGAACAGGCTCGACAGCACAGACCACACGGCTAGAGCCGACAAGCTGATCCGCCAAGGAAATGCGGTCACATTCTCATCCAGAGAAGAGGGTGAACCGATCCTATTATAGCCGAACGCTGTGTAAACGCGACCACGTTCGCCTTGCTTGTCACAAGTTTTTTCCCTGTGCTAGGCTCCGGCATGCTCCAACAGACTGATCATCGCACCAATCTGCTGGCCATGACCGAAAGCGAGATGGCCGCGTGCGTCGTCTCACTCGGGTGGCCGGCCTACCGCACCTCGCAAATCCTGCGCTGGCTTTATCAGGAGCGAGCCCGCACCTTCGCCGAGATGAGCAATCTCTCGCAGAAGGACCGCGACTACCTGACGGGCCGTTGCAGCATCGAACGGACTTCGGCAGTCCAGGTCTTCTCGTCGCAAGATGGCACCAGGAAATTCGTACTCACGCTGGCCGACGGCAATCAAGTCGAATGTGTGCTCATCCCCGACGAGGATCGGCTCACCCTTTGCCTGTCTACACAAGTCGGCTGCACGCTTGATTGTGGATTCTGTCTGACCGGCACCCTGGGACTCCGACGCAATCTGCGGGTGCATGAGATCATCG
>JACOEF010000031.1 GCA_024998705.1 Nitrospira sp. | reverse complement strand
GCAAAATGGCTTCTCGCCCGACCCCCCCGAGATAACAACGCACGGATACATCCTGCGGCGAGGCACGGTGCGGCCACTTGAGCGAAGTCCACGTAGCCGCGATCAAATCGCGACCCTCAATGCGCGGGACCACGAAACCGAACCCTTGCAGCCGGTTGCCCACCGCCTCCGCAGGATAGATGAGCGAAATTGTGGCCGTCGAGGCATAGGGAATCAGATCCATTAAGCCGGCCGCCATCGGCGTCAACGGCCGAACGAGCTCGGCGCTGACGTAGGCCGGTGTGGCCAGGACCAGCGCTTCCGCCGCAAGCGATGTCCCGTCGGTACAGATGATATCGTACATCCAACGTCCGGCCTGGTGCGAGCGCACCCGTAACGCCTCCACCTGAACACCGGCCTTCAACATCCCGCCGGCCTGCCGGATATGCGTTGTCAGCCCCGCCACCAAATCGGCCAGACCGTTCTTCAGCGTCACAAACATCGTGTGTCGCGGGCGGCCATCGGGAGCGTTCTGCATCCGTGCACGACGCGCCACCATCATACCCCGAATCACACTGCCATGCGTCTGCTCTAACTCGTAGAACCGCGGGAACGTCGCCCGAAGACTCATCTGCTCCGCATCCCCTGCGTAGATGCCGGCCATCAGCGACTCCATGACTCGTTCGCAGGCATGCCGTCCGAACCGACGGCGAAAAAACGATGCCAGCGATTCGTCGTCGGTTGCCCGACGGGGCGGAATCAACACATCGCAGCCCATACGGGCCAGATCGATCCAGGATAACAAGCCGCTGCGAAAAAACGGCCCCAGCTGAGTCGGCGTAAAGGTCACGAGCCCTTCCGGCAATTCGTGCAACTGCCCGCCCCTCAAGACGCTCGCTTTTTTCTCAACCGGGTTGGTGTTGATGAGCTGATCGGCAATCCCGAGACGTCGACAGAGCTCCATACCCCAAGGCTTTTGCGAGAGGAACGAGTCAGGCCCCGCCTCCATCACCAGCTGGCCGACCCGATGCGTGACGATTTTCCCGCCCCAGACCGGCGCGGCATCGAGAATGGTGCAGGTGAGGGCCACATCAACCGCAGCCGCCTGCTCGTGAAGCGCAAACGCCGTGGAGAGGCCTGAGATACCTCCGCCGATGATGACAACTGAGCGTGGAGTACGCGCCACAGGTGGTGCCGCTAATGGACGAGCGAAGACTCGTGCGCTTCCACCACCGACATCAAAGTGTCGATCAGTGGAGCCGAGGCGTTCAACATGGGAATACGTTCCAGCTGAAGGCCCTTCGTTCGGGCCAGCTGCGTGAGCTCAATATCGATATCAAACAGGGTTTCCACATGGTCGCAGATGAAACCGATCGGCGCCACCAGCACCTGGCGATGGCCTTCCTGCGCCAATTCAGCCAATGTCTCCTCGACCGATGGCCCAAGCCACTTCTCCCCGGATCGTCCCTGGCTTTGATAGGCAAACCGTGTCGGCTGAGCCCCGAGTTGCTCGCAGACCGCCTGAGCCGTTCCTTTGACTTCTTCAGGATAGGGATCCTTCATGGCCACGACCCGCTCCGGCAAACTGTGGGCGGTAAACAAGACTGGCACCTGCCCACGCACCTCGGCGGGGAATCGCTCCAGCGTCCGGCGAATATTGTCGACAATGGCGGCGATCAAGAGTGGATGGCGATGCCAACTCTTGACGAAGCTGATCGGGGTCTCATCGGCAAGCTCAGCACGCGCTTCTTCAACCTTCTTCCTATAGGCGCCGATGCTGAGCGAAGAATACTGCGGGGCCATGCACAACCCGATGATGCGTTCCGGAAGGGCATCGAGCAGTTCCGTGTAGGTTTCCTTGATGAACGGATGCCAGTGTCGCAACCCCACATAACAGCGGTAGTGCGCGTGACCCGACATATTTAAGCGTTGCTCCAATGCCCGCGCGACCTCACGCGTGACATCGAGCACCGGAGACTTTCCGCCGGTCACCCGATACCGCTCACGGATTTCCTCAACCAGTTCAGGCGAGGTGGGTCGTCCACCGCGAACATCCAGGAGATACGGCGCCACATTCTCGAGGCAATCAGGTCCGCCCATGGCCATGAGCAAGATGGCAACCGGGTGCTTCGCCACAGACCCGCTCACCGCGTACTCAGCTTATGCACCAGATCGATCGTGGCGGCGACATTCTCCACGGGGGTATTCGGGAGAATTCCGTGACCCAGATTGAAAATGTGGCCCGGACGCCCTGCGGCCCGTCGGAGAATGTCCGTCACGCGCCGCTCGATCTCGGAGATCGGTCCAAACAACGTCACCGGATCGAGGTTCCCCTGCACGGCGCGATCGTGGCCCACCATGGTCCAGGCCTCGTCGATCGGAATGCGCCAATCGATCCCGATCACGTCACCACCGGCCTGGCGCATGGCCTTGAGTATCGCCGTGGTCCCGGTGCCGAAATGAATCAACGGGACGCCTTCGTGCTTGAGCCCCTCAAAAATCAGCTGCACATGCGGCATGACATATTCGGCATAATCTCCGGCTGAGAGACACCCGACCCAGCTATCGAACAGCTGCACGGCCTGGGCGCCGGCCTTGATCTGACGACGAAGATAGCCGGTAATCACGCGCGCGAATTTATCCATCAAGCGATGCCAGGTCTCCGGCTCTCGATACATCATCTGTTTCGTATGAATGTAGTTCCGCGAGCTTCCACCT
>JACOEF010000783.1 GCA_024998705.1 Nitrospira sp. | reverse complement strand
TTGGCTCCAAAGACATCCGCGCATCCGCAGGAGGCGCCCTGTACGACGTCGCGCACCGAGTTGTAGAGCGCATGGGCCGGATGCGACAGCTTGGTCAGCTCAGCCGGCCACCGCGTGCCGGCGCCGTTGAACACCACGGCCACCTCCTCCCCCTTTTGTTTACTTTCAGAGGCAAGTGCCAACGCGTTAAAGACTCGCCCGAGCGCTTCCTCCGAGCCGCTCTTCGGATCGGACAGGATAATAATGGCTGTTTTAATGGGTCCTCCTTGATTAGAGATCGTAAGGTGATTGGTATGAATCATTCCTTGAGCGCCGAGAGAGTCTTGACCGCCTGAGCGGTGCTCCACACGTCACTCGCAATCAAACGGAAATTCACGAAGGCCGCTTCGTAACCGTCAAACCCCGGCAGCTTGGCCGCGGCCGTGGCATCGGTCACCACGACGACCTCGAATCCCTGCTCCAGCAGCTCGCGCAGATGCGACTCCGTGCAGAGGTTCGCCGACATCCCGCCTAGGATCACTTGGCTGATATCGGCCTTGCGGAGCTGCAGAATCAGGTCGTTCGTCTCCGGCCCAAAGACTTTGTGGGGACTAGTGACAACTGTACGGCCGTCCTCGATGTATGGTTTGTAGCGAGCAAGCCAATCGGCGCCTGACCCGGCAAACCCCTCCTGAGTCAACGCCCCTTTGCGATCGAACATCCCGATGTGATGCATGAGTGTTTCCAGCGCGCCGCCGAACTTCCACTGATGGTCATGCTGGTAGTAATAGTGCGGACTGACAAAGACCGGCACACCGGCTGATTTCGCAGCCTTGAAGAAACGGTCAATGTTCTCGACCGTGTTGTTCTCCTGCACACTCCGGCCGACTACGCCCCAGGCCACTCCATTGGGGCTGAGGAAGTCGTTTTGTGGATCGGTGACGACCACAGCGACGCGGCCCTGCTTGGGCGTCAGACCGGGGCGAGGAATCGGCGCATCC
>JACOEF010000782.1 GCA_024998705.1 Nitrospira sp. | reverse complement strand
TATGGCGAGACTTTGGCGGCTAACGTCTCCATGCGCAGGGCGGTGCAGACCGTTGCCCGGCGGGGCGGGGCGGTGTACGCCGAATGTGGCGGGCTGATGTATTTGACGGAGGCCATTCGTGACGGGGAAGGTCGGCGACATGCCATGGTCGGGCTGTTTCCGGCGGATGCGGTCATGCGGAAAGGCGGGATGACGTTAGGTTATCGAACCGTGGAGGTCGCTCAATCCTGTCGCCTGGGCGGAGCCGGGACCGTGGTGCGTGGGCATGAGTTTCATTATTCGAGACTCGAACCAACCGGGGAGCTGCATTATGCGTGTGCCCTGTCGGATGCAGCGGGAAAACCTGCCGGGCATGACGGCTTGACGATGGGGAATACCCTTGCGTTGTACAGTCACCTGCACTTCGGCAGCCATCCGGCTGTCGTGGCCGATTTGTTGGGGACTGCCCGCCGCCTGCGCGGAGTGCAGGCCTCTGCAACGAAAGGATAAGATGACGGAACAGGACGAGCATACAGCAAAGATGCAGCGTTTGAAGGCCTCCGTAGACCGTCGGATCGAGGCCGCGCAGGATGAGAAGGGGCTATTGATCGTCTACACCGGCGCGGGAAAGGGAAAAACGACCGCCTCGCTTGGCATGGCGCTCCGTTGTCTCGGCCATGGGATGAAGGTGGCCGTCGTGCAATTCATCGAGGGTGCGATCGACACGGCGGAGGAGCGCATCCTGAGATCGTTCGGCGATCGGGTGACGTTTCTCCGTATGGGCGAAGGCTATACCTGGGAGACGCAGGATCGGGAGCGGGATACGAGCCATGCGCAAGCGGCCTGGGCCAAGGCCTGCGAGTTCATGCGTGATCCCTCGTATGCGATGGTGATTCTGGATGAGTTCAACATTGCGCTCCGGCACGGGTATGTGGCGGTGGCTGACGTGCTGCCGCGTGTGCAGGAGCGGCCGGTGATGCAACATGTGGTCATCACCGGCAGAGGGGCTCCGGAGGAATTGATCGACGCGGCGGATCTGGAGACGGAGATGAAGCAGGTCAAGCATCCGTTCCGCAAAGGCATCAAGGCGCAGGCGGGGGTGGAGTTTTGAGGGGGCCGGTCAGCAAAACGTGTGAGCATTGCCGGACGCCATTCGAATGCCGCGGGTATCAGTGCTGGTGCGAAAAGATCGGCATTACCGAAGCGCAGATGGATTGGATCGCGGCCCGGTTCAAGGATTGCCTGTGTCCCACCTGTCTGCAGCAAGTGGCGAGCGGTGTGTTGGGGCCGACACCGTCGAAGAAGGAGCCTCATGGCGCCTAATACACGAGGCGCGGCGGCCCGGGTTCGCCGGGAGTCGCAGGAGCCCTTTTCCCCCGCTGAGCGTGAGGCGGTGTATCGAGCTATTTTTGAGCGGCGAGACGTTCGCCGGAATTTCCTGTCGAAGCCGATTCCCGGTGTGGTCCTGGCCCGTTTGCTGAATGCGGCCCATCATGCCGGATCGGTGGGCTTCATGCAGCCATGGGATTTTGTCATTGTGCGGGCCCCGGAGACGAAGCGGGCGGTGAAGCAGCTCTTTGTGCAGACGAATGAGGCCGCGGCGCTGCGTTACAAGAAACCGCGCGCGGATCTGTATCGAACCCTGAAGCTCGAGGGG
>JACOEF010000556.1 GCA_024998705.1 Nitrospira sp. | reverse complement strand
CATGGTGTTCCTCGTGGTACGAGATTGGTGAAGATTGGCGGATGTTTCAATAACTTAGATCGGGCAGTCTAACAAAGCGAAAAGAAGGGAGTCAAGGCAAGACCCAGACGGCCTGGCGCGGCCAACGAGGCTCTTCCATTTACCCATCGGCCGTAACAGCTCCGCGCTGATGTCGACAAAAAGGTCGCGCGCCCTGACGACCAGCAGGTAGGCGTCCATCCCCCCAAAGCTGGATGGACGCATTTCTTTCGAATGTCATAGGCTCTGCACTCTCGACGTTGAAAACCAACACGCGTCGCCCGGTCGGATAAATTAATCGGAGGTGTATCATGAGGCCAACACGATTTGTGCTCGCAACCCTCGCCGCGAGTTTATTGCTCACTCCCAGCGTGCACGCAATCGAGTCCTCCCCGGTGGAAATGTGGGAATGCCCAGGCCCGGAAGGCACCATCCTCTACACCAATAAGGAACGGCCCGATTGCCAGCCCAAAGCGCTCAAAGCGCTCTCTATCGTACCCTCGCTGTCGGATATGCCACTGAGCGCCTCCAGCGGAAGTTCGACATACCAACCCACCCCGCGCGGGAAAGATTTTTCCTACGACACGCCGATCGGCGCGTTACGCAATCTGTCCCAGATCCCGGAATCGGGACGTGACTGGTATGCAGGCAATACCGCCGGCGGATCGGTGCAGGGCGAAGTGTGCAGCATGTATATGGAATGGATTCACTTGAATCAGAACAGCCGCGGCGGCTTCTTCTTCGGAACCGATCCCTCGTACGGCGGTAATCCAACGACCCGGAACTGGTACGGACCAAGTTATTCGTTCTACGACAATGCCCGGTACGTGACCCTGTCACGAATCTTCGGCGCGGGATTTATTCCAATAGGATGCCACTAGACGATCGACGTCACGAGACACGTTCGGGAGCATCACACACAAAAGGCCTTCGGGAGCACCTGACTCATGAGGTGATCTCGAAGGCCTTTGTACGTATGGAGGAGGAACCCTGATGGCCTGAAATCTTGAGGAGGATTCGGTCGATCTGTCCCCGCAGAGATTCGAGGCAACCGTTACGACTCGTCTAACAGCTCGGCGACCACGAGCTCGCCCTCGCCCCCATTGTCCGCAACCACTCCCCCAGGCTCCTGCGCCACGTCACCGCCTGGCTCCGGCAGAGCCACAGGCTCCGACAGATCTTCGCGAAAGCCCTCGTCGGAAGCCGCCATCTCTTGCGGCACTGACGCCCCATCCACGGCCACCAGATCCTCAATCGGCAACATCGCCTGTTCGGATTCGCCTAACTCCTTGAACTCGCGGAGCGGGGGCAGCTGGGAAAGATCCCGCAGACCAAAATGTTCGAGAAAGAATTTGGTCGTCCCGTACATGATCGGTCGTCCCGGCTCTTCTTTTCGGCCAACGATTCGCACAAGTTTTCGTTCCAGTAACGTCCGGATCACCCCCGACGTTTCGACGCCCCGAATCTGCTCAACTTCCGCGCGAACGATCGGCTGCTTATAGGCGATGATCGCCAAGGACTCCACGGCTGAGCGTGAAAGTTTCGAAGGAGACTTGACCTTCTCCAACCGTTTGAGCCATGGGGCAAACTCAGCCTTGGTGACGAGCCGGTACCCGCCGGCCACTTCTGCCAGCTGCAACCCACGGCCCTCTTGTTCATAGTCCCGAGCGAGGCTGGCCAGCGCGTCATCAACGTCCTGCTTCGTCACGGCGCCAAGCAGTGCCTGGAATCGAGTGACCGGGATCGGCTCGGCCGTCACAAAGAGCAGGGCCTCCAGAATGCCTTTCAGGGCTCGCTGATCGGAGAGCGCAGGGTCGACCGCCGGCACCGACAGATCGGCCACCATACCGTCGACGGCCTGAGGCTCCGCCCCGGACATCTCGCACGACGCAGATGGCGCATCAGCCGGTTCCGCCACTTCGATGGGCTCTTCGATGGCATCCTCCACGCCGGAACTCATAGGTTCTTCCATTCCGACTCCTCCACTAGATCCCCTTCTGCAACCGCCGAAAAGGCCCGCGAGACAAGAATCGCCCCAAAGGTCTCGCTTTGAAACACACGCACGACCCTGATTCGGATCAGTTCGAGCAACGCCAAAAACGTCACAATCACCACGAGCCGGTGACTCGACTCCTCAAACAGCGCCGTAAAGGGCATGGATTCATGCACTTCCAGCGCTTCGATAATGGCACTCATACGGGTGCGAACCGTGAGATTGTCCGGGATAATTTCAACGAGTCGTTTACCAGGATGCCGAGACAAGACCCCTTGCAACGCATCAACCAGGTCGAAGAGCGAGATATCATCGAGCAGACTTTCGTCTTTGGTGACGTGTACAGGCGGACCGGGGTCGCGCGAAAAGACATCCCGCCACATGCGTTCCTTATAGTCCAGCTG
>JACOEF010000781.1 GCA_024998705.1 Nitrospira sp. | reverse complement strand
CCCAGTACTTCACATACTGATTAATTTTTTTTACCCCGGCTCTAAAGCTTTCGCGGGAACGATAGAGAGTTCCATCATGGTGGAGATCATGGACGCCTATTTCAAATCCATTTGTTGTTAGAAATTTAAGCAAAGAATCCGGAACTCTATACTCCCCCTCCGGCACGAAGTTGAATGCCGAGCGGAAGCCGAGGCCAATTTCAATCTCAGCCAATTCCTGGCACCGCTTTAATCCTCTTGTACCTTCAACGTCGTGCGTCAGCACAAAGGCGAACTTCTTCCCTTCAGGCCAGCCAGGCCACCGCGCCGGTACGTTCCCCGCCTCTTCATTAATAGGCCAGACGCGGGCATGTTTTCGCCGCAGATGATTGGCCAGAATGCGCCTAAACGCTAATCGAATCCTTAGCGGTATGGCGGGCTTGGCAACGTAATATAAATCACTGAGGACCATTAGCAGATCTACTTCCCGTAACGAGCTTCCCGATCAAGCTTTTGCTTATTAGAGCGTTCAATAGCCGTCAGAATATCTGAGTGCCCCAGTCCGTTTAGGATCTCAATGTTGCTCATGACACAATGTCCACCTATTACACCGGGGAAGTATTTCACGGGAGGGAAGAATGGTATCTCTTCATAGATTGAGACGATTTCATCGTAATTCACTCCCAGTTGATCGCAGTACCGCTCGACTTCCTGCGCCCAGGCGATCATTACTCCAAAATACGTCGTCTCCGTCAGCTTCGCGAGTTCAGTTGCTTCAGGAGACGAGAGAACTTTTGGCTTCATGCCAACTGATTCAAAGTGTCGTGCTGCCCTAGCCGCAGATTCTGCATCCATGGCACCGACAAACTTGTTGTAGCGTAGAAGATCTGCTGCCATGCGTGCGTGCTTTCCACGCACAGGACTATTAATAACAATG
>JACOEF010000065.1 GCA_024998705.1 Nitrospira sp. | reverse complement strand
GTCCCGTAATGCATCAAGATGCTGCGCATGCGCCTGCACTCGAAAACGCATGTCGCGCATGACGCCGACTGATCGCTCGAATCGATGGCGTTGCATCTCCAGCAAGGTCCGCAGGACGCGATACAGACGATCCGAGGTCTCACCTAATCGCTCGACAATCTCATCCAACACCGGCACGACCGCCTCCGCGGCGGCAGAGGGAGTCGGCGCCCGATAATCCGCCGCGAAATCAGAGAGTGTCACATCGATTTCATGTCCCACCGCAGAGACCACCGGCACTCTTGATTGCACAATGGCACGAACGACCACTTCTTCGTTGAACGCCCACAAATCCTCTGAGGCGCCGCCTCCACGCCCCACGATCACCACCTCCCCTTGTGGCAGTCCGCTTAACGTCCGGATCGCCTCCGCAATATGCTCGGCGGCTCCCTCGCCCTGGACCGGCACGGGAACGATGAGAATATTGGCAACCGGACAGCGACGGCGGAGAACCGCCACAATATCGCGAACCGCGGCCCCGGTGCGGGACGTCACCACGCCGACCGTGCGCGGGAAGACCGGCAAGGGACGTTTTCTCGACTCATCGAATAATCCTTCACGCGCCAACCGCTCCTTGAGTTGCTCGAACGCCAGTTGAAACGCCCCGACGCCCTTGGGTTCAAGCGACTCAACGATCAATTGGTACTCGCCACGCGGCTCGTACACCGAAATGCGCCCGCGCGCAACGATCGCCAACCCCTCCTGCAGCGTGAATCGACGCCGAGACGCTCCGGACCGAAAGAGCACCCCGCGCAGCTGACTCTGCTCATCCTTCAGTGTGAAATACAGGTGGCCGGAGGACGGAGCGCGAAGATTGGAGATTTCACCTTCGATCCAGATATCTCGGAACTGTTCTTCCAGGGAATCGCGGATGAGTCGTGTCACGTCGGACACAGAGAGAAGAAGGGGTAACGGAAGGGTATGGCCGGTCATATCGTGCCGAGCCCGAAACAATGGCTACGCGAACCGCTCAATCCACCACTCGGATTCGTTCAATCGACAACGCCTTGCCGAGCGTGACATCCAACTCCACCAACACCGCACAGAAGACAACGGGACCGGAGGCCACTTCAAACCGACGCGGCATCCCGGTAAGGAATTTTTCGATCGCCAGTTCTTTTTTGATCCCGATTACCGAATGCAGCGGACCGGTCATCCCGATATCGGTGATGTAGGCCGTCCCCTTCGGGAGGATTTGCTCATCTGCCGTCTGCACATGAGTGTGAGTCCCCGCCACGACCGTGACCAACCCATCCAGATAATGCCCCATCGCCATCTTTTCCGAGGTTGCCTCAGCATGCATATCGACCACAATAGCGGAGACCTGCGTCTTGAGCCGTTCGATTTCGCGCTTGGCGACTTGAAACGGGCAATCGATCGTCGGCATGAACGCCCGTCCCATTAAATGAAGCACGCCCAACGACTCGCCTCCCGGCGTCGTGAACACATAACTACCTCGTCCAGGTACTCCGGCCGGATAATTGGCCGGACGCAAGAGACGCGGTTCGCGCGGAAACACCTCGAGGATTTCTTTCTTGTCCCACGCGTGATTGCCCGTCGTGATGACCGACACCCCGAGATCGAAGAGATCATCCACCAAATCCGGAGTAATGCCGAATCCGCCGGCCACGTTTTCGCCGTTGCCCACCACGACATCGATGGAATGGTTGGCAATGAGTTTCGGCAGGAGGCGAGCCACGGACCGACGCCCTGGCTCGCCCATGATATCGCCGATCATCAACACTTTCATGATCGTTCACTCATTTCGCAAAATCGACGAACCGGCTCTCCCGGATGACCGTCACCTTGATTTGCCCAGGGTAAGTCAGCTCCTGCTCGATCTTCTTGGCCAGATCGCGAGAAAGCTGGAAACATTCAGGATCCGTCAGATCTTCCTGCTTCACAATGACACGAATTTCACGACCGGCCTGGATCGCGTAGGCCTTCTGCACACCCTTGTGCACAGTCGCCAGCGACTCCAACTTCTCCAGTCGCTTCACATACGACTCCAACGCTTCACGGCGGGCTCCCGGCCGCGCAGCCGACAGCGCTTCTGCCGCCGCCACGAGCACGGTTTCCGGACAGATCGGCTCAACCTGTTCATGATGCGCCGCAATGGCATTCACTACCTTGGCGTTTTCGCCGTACTTTTTGGCGATTTCCGCACCCAGCATGGCGTGCGGACCTTCTTCCTCATGACTGACGGCCTTGCCGATATCGTGCAACAAGGCTCCCCGCTTGGCGAGCTTCACGTCGAGTTTCAACTCGGAGGCCATGATACCGCAGATATAGGCTGCTTCCCGCGCATGGTACAGATTGTTCTGCCCATAACTGGTTCGGTACTTCAGCCGCCCCAGCACCTTGACCAACTCGGGATGAAAATCCGATAAACCAACTTCGAAGATCACCTTTTCGGCCTCTTCGATCATCAGCTTTTCGATATCGATTTTCACCTTTTCGACGATCTCTTCAATACGCGTCGGATGGATTCGCCCGTCGTGCATGAGCCGCTCAAGCGAAACCTTGGCGATCTCGCGACGAAGCGGATCGAACCCTGAAATGATGACTGCCTCCGGCGTTTCATCGATAATGAGATCGATCCCCGTCGCCGCCTCGATCGCCCGAATATTCCGCCCTTCCCGACCGATAATCCGGCCCTTCATGGCATCGTTGGCAATCGGCACCACGGAGATGGTGGCCTCATTCACATAATCCCGGGTCACCCGCTGGATGGAACTGGCAATGATTTCCCGCGCTTCCCGATCGGCGTTTTCCTTCGCCTCTTCAAGCAGGCGTTTTGCCAGGCCAGCCGCTTCCAGTCGTGCTTGGCTATCCAGCTCCTGGATGAGTTGCCGCTTGGCCTCCTCTGCCGTCAGACCGGCCACCCGCTCGAGGGCCTCACGATGCTGCTTCAACGCCTGCGCACAGGCCGCGTCCTTCTGAACAAGAACCTCCTCACGCTTTAGTAGTTCCTGCTCCCGTTTGAGCGCGTCCTGATCCCGCTTCTCAAGCAAGCTGAGCTTCCGGTCCAGCCCCTCCTCGCGTTGGGACACCCGCCGTTCTGAATTGGACACCTCCGCAAGTTTTGCCTTTTGTTCCTTTTCGAGTTCGATTCTTGACTGAAAGACCAGATCCTTGGCTTCCAGCTTGGCCTCCTTGACGAGGTTCTCTGCTTCACGCTGAGCCGATTGAATGATCTGCGCCGACTGATCCTCGGCCTCTGCACGCCGTGCCAATGCTGACCGACGGCGAAAGACCTCGTACAGGCCGGCACCCAGGACCGCTCCCACCAACCCGATAAAAATGTACGCAACAACGCTGAGAGAAATGGGAACCACCTCCCTTACGGCAGTGGGACAGTAGACGCTGTCACCCTGCAAATGATCACAGCCAGTGTTAAAGGGGGAGCATGGAGTGTGAGAAAAGAATGTCTACGCGCGAAGGGGAAACACCT
>JACOEF010000780.1 GCA_024998705.1 Nitrospira sp. | reverse complement strand
TATGTTCTAGCCCCACCCTTCACCAACCAAGGGTGGGGCGTAACGAAGGAGGCGGCACGGGGCTCTCGCAGCGGGCAGGCCTGGAGGGGCGGAGACCGGGACGGCCGGGACCGGGAAGGCCTGTCCCGCTGCTCTTTAGCCACGGGTCGCACCCGTTGTGCTCTTGAAGACTGAGGGACGGGTTGGAGTCATAGATAGCATTATCCGGAAGCGGGTAATCCTTAATGCTAGGAATACATTCATGACTGATTATCAAACTGCTATAGACCAGCTCTCAAAAAGTCTAGACCGGATACCCAGGTCAGAATTGCCCGTCGTGCTGGGAGAGCTGGAGCGTATCAAGGCGGTTATTTGGGCAGAGTTTATGACGACGGAGAAGGGGCAACCAGACGAGGCTTTGCTCGACATGTCAGATGTCGCTCTACGATTAAACATTCCTTTGTCACGGGCCTATGAACTTGTACGCCAAGGCAAATTGAGGGGTGTGCGGGTCGGAAAATATGTGCGCGTTCTACCAACAGTGCTCAAGGAGTATCAGGCCTCGCTCGCTACAGCATAAGCGGCTGGATGCTTGTCCTGCGCTTGTGGTAACGTCTGGTCGGGGAGTAATGTTTGATGGCGTGTATTCGTAAACGTCGAGGCAAGTGGATTGCGGATTGGCGAGATGGTTTTGGAAATCGGAAGTGGAAGACTTTCGAGACACGTCGGCAGGCTGAAGACTTTCTTGATCAGGAAAGGCCAAAGGCCAGACAATGGCAACGTTCGGCAGTTCCACTCGATACGACGGTAGCCACCTACAAAACTCGCTGGCTCGCTTCAATTCAGCCAACCATAAAACATAGAACCTACGTCGGCTATGAACGGCTGCTGACAGTTCATGTCATCCCTGTTTTAGGCTCTATTCCGGTACAGCGTCTCCACAGATCCCAAATAAGAGATTTCCTCGCCTCGAAGCTTGCCATTGTTGGACCGAATTCGCTCACGAAGAACACGGTTCGCAATATTCATGCGACTTTGCGAGCCATGCTTCGTGCTGCGGTTGATGATGGGTTATTAACAAATAATCCCGCCGAGAAGTTGGGGCGACAGTTGCGGTTGGTCACTCCGAAGGTGACGCGACAAGAAAACATTAAGTCCATGACTCGTGAACAGCGACAGTGCTTTCTGGTGCGGGCACGACAGGACTGTCCTCGGCTCTATCCACTCTTCGCAACGTTAGCAGGCACCGGTATGCGGCTAGGGGAGGTGGTCGCACTTCAATGGAGCGATCTGGATTATTCGAGTCGAGAGATAAGAATCGAACGAGCGTTCTCAGATCATGCAACTCATGGAGGGATACAGACGCCCAAGTCAGGCCATGGGCGAACTGTCGATCTGTCCCGTAGCCTCATAGAGATTTTGAAAGCTCACGAGTGTTTGACGAGGCTTCCGGCCACCCCGATAAAGCAGATTGCGGTTCCCGATTGGGTTTTCCCCACGAGCGGGGGAAAGCCTTTTGATGGCACAAATCTTCGTCGCGTCATGAGGGACATTTTAAAGAAGGCATCGCTTCCCTCGCACTTCACCCCACATTGCTTGAGGCACACCTATGCGTCCCTTATGCTGCAACAGGGCGAGTCCATCGTCTATGTTCAGCGGCAGCTTGGGCATGCGAGTATTCAGCTCACGGTCGATACGTATGGAAAATGGTTGCCGATGGGCAATAAAGGTGCGGTGGATCGCCTGGACGGCGAAAGTGGTAGCAGAACGGTAGCAACAGGTATTCGTGCAAATAGTCCTTCCTCTATTCCTTCTATCCAACCTTCTGATACTTCAATGTATTTTGTGGAGCTGGCGAGAGGAATCGAACCCCCAACCGGCGGTTTACAAAACCGCTGCTCTGCCAATTGAGCTACGCCAGCCCGTGTAAGAATCGACGTGATGTGATCGTCGGGTGAAGAACCTTGAACCCTACAGTTCTTCATCTCACCTGTCAAGATATGGCCATGTCTGAGTTGCGGAGAAATCCTACATTGTCCGAAGGCTCATGAGCTCAGATCCTCGCCGGCCCTTACTTTCACTTGAATAAAGTTTCAATTCCCAATAAGCTGCATCAAGAGCCACTTAGCCGATGCACGGCCGGTCCTCCGTGGCGCAGCGGTCGTTCGTATTCCGCCGACCTCGAGTGGCTCGATTTCAAAGAGGAGTACCTTTCATGAGCCAGTCACACATTCTCGTCATTGATGATGACCCTGCCGTGCGCCAGATCTTGTCGGAGACGCTTCTCGGTGAAGGGCATCAGGTGACGGTTGTGTCCAGCGGGCTGGAAGGGGTGGAGGCCGTCAAGGATCAACCGGTGCACGTGGTCTTGACCGATCTTCAGATGCCGTGGATCGACGGATTGGAAACCATTGATCGAATATCCAAAATCGACTCCAAAATTATCTCCATTGTCATGACCGGATATGGAACGGTCGACTATGCCGTACGGGCCATGAAGGCGGGGGCGTTCGATTTCATCACCAAGCCGTTCGAGCCGGATACGGTTGCGGTGGTGGTTCGAAAGGCCTTGGATATCTATAAGTTGAAGCAGGAGAATCACCTCCTTCGAAAAGCCGTGCGAGACCAATATCGACTAGAGCATCTGGTCGGGACCAGCGCACCCATGCGGATGGTGCTCGATTTTGTCGAGAAGGTCGCGGACAGCGACAGCACGGTATTGATCGAAGGAGAAAGCGGGACCGGCAAGGAATTGATTGCCCGCATGCTGCACTTTAACAGCATGCGGCGGGAGCGGCCTCTGGTTCCCGTGAATTGCGGCGCGATTCCTGAAACGTTATTGGAGTCTGAACTCTTCGGGCATGAGAAGGGGGCCTTCACTGGAGCGGCTCACACGCGGCTCGGGCGGTTTGAGTTGGCACATGGCGGGACCATTTTTTTGGACGAAGTCGGGGAAATGAGTTTGCCCTTGCAGGTGAAACTGCTGCGCGTGTTGCAGGAACGGTGTTTTGAGCGAGTCGGTGGGACACGGACGATTAACGTTGATGTGCGGATTATCGCGGCAACCAACCAAGACTTGGAGCAAGCCGTTCAGGATCGCCGGTTTCGGCAAGATCTGTACTACCGGCTCCATGTCATTCCGATCCACATTCCGCCGCTCCGGGAACGGCGCAGCGATATTCCGCTCCTGGTCAACCATTTCATCGCGCAATTTAATCAATTGCGACGGACTGAAATTCTGGGCATGGAG
>JACOEF010000032.1 GCA_024998705.1 Nitrospira sp. | reverse complement strand
GATCCGCGCGATACTCATGTCCAGCAGCCCGGCTTCTGAGCTACAGAATCGCGGCCTCGTGCGGGACGGGCTGGTCTTTCTCAAGAAGCCCTTTACGAGTGCCGCGCTCTTGTCGCTCGTGCAGCAGGTGCTGGCAGGCCCTCCTGCCGCTCCAGACCCGAAACATGCGGCTCGATCCGGAAACGGCAATGTCGACTGGGTAGGGTAGCGCTCCCGCGCCGCCCCCCCCTGCCGTGCCTCTCATCCGAAATAAGACAGGGATTTCTTGTCAGACCAGAGCCGCTCGGATAGACTTTGCTCACGAGAGGGACCATAGGCATGGCACGAGCGAAAGCAAGCGAGTCACAGCGCAGCCGATCGAAACCGAACGCCGTCGAAGAACTCACTCGCGGCATCACCACATTGCGCGAACTCAGCACTCAGATCGACGATCTGGGTCGCGATGGATGTCCGTACCGGGAAGCGGTCCGCGCCAGAACCGAACTCTCCTTTCGGGAAACGATTCGGCGGCTGTTCGGGGAGAAGTCGCCGGAGTACCAGGCACACAAAAATCACAAGCTCCGAATCGGTACGCGCGCCGAGTCTGCGCAGAGCACCACGCTGGTCAAGGAATTGATCCTCGTTCTGGAGCAGCAGAAAGCCGAACTCCTCGGCGTTGAACCCGCCGCACCCACGACACCTTCACCAACACCAACGGCCCCCGAACACCCGACACTGAAGGCGGTTCCTCCCAGCCGGTCTGCCGAGCCACTCACACCACCGAGCGCTCATAGCCCCACGCCCCTTGCCGCTGTCACCATGCCCGGAACCCCGGTCACCGTCTCAGTAGCCATGACAACGAATCTCAGTCCGCCCACGCAGACTCAGGCTCCGGTCGTGATGACGACGCCGGTGACGATGACAACCACACCCATTCCAACCACGCCAGCCACTGCCCCCCAACCGATTCGCGATTCGTCGATACAGCGGGGAGCGCCATCACCGCCGCTCCCTTCCAGCACGCCTGGAGCCGCCGTGGTTCCGGCCGCGCCCCCTGCGGCGGCACTCGTCAGCACGACACCATTGGGGCCGACAGAATCTACGGCCCCTTCTCCGCTACCGAAGACTACCGTCCCGTTGGAGCAGACCGCGCGCCGAGTAGAACCTCCGGTATCAGCAGCACCCCTGACACCGGTCCGATCGCCCGTTCCATCGGGCACCATCCCCCCGATCCCGCGAATGAGCCCAGCCTCCGTAAGTATGCCGACGGATCCGATCGCACCGCCCTCGCCACTGGAGCAACTGTTCAAACCTACAGACAGCCCGGACTCCAAACCGGCTCCGGTCACGCGCACACCGTCGACACCGTCCGCATCCCTTACGGAAGTTGCTCAGGTAAAAAATCCTGGCGACACGTTACCCATCACTCCAGATCTTCCCTCTCGCCCGGCCCTCATCGACACACCGTCCCCGGCGGCGCCCAACCCCATAACCAAACCGGAACGAGCTGTCGCGGTTGCCAGTCAATCACCTTCGCCACCACCGTTACTAGTCGCCCCTCTTCAGGCGTCGATGGAAGGCCACCGTTCGGCAGCAGCCACGCTCGACACGCTCCGCAGAATGTGCGCACGCTTTCACCTGGTGGCTCGACAACTCCGCCTGCGAAAGGAATATCGACCGACGCTGGAAATCACGGATGAGTACGACCTCCAAGACCTGTTCTATGCCCTACTCCGCTTACAGTTCGACGAGGTCGGCACAGAAGAGTGGGCCCCGGCCTACACCAACGGCGAGCGGCGGACCAGCTATCTGCTCGACTGGGATCACACGGTGGTCGTCGTCAAACAAACCCGCTCGGGGTTGACGACTCGAGACATCGCGGAACAAATTGCCGCCGATAAAGCGCACTTTTCCTCACGCCCGAACGGAACCAGCTTGGTATGCTTCATTTACGATCCGGATGGACGCGTGGGGAACCCTCGCGGGTTGGAAGCCGACCTCTCGACCATCAGCGACACGTACAAGGTGGAAGTCATTGTGGCACCCAAATAATGCAGTGCGCGCCAGCCGCCCTGCCCGAACCACGCGCGTTCTGTTGACTTCATCCACAGTAATCCGCTAGGTTTTGATTCGTGGACCGGCGCGACCGGCGCCCCACACCACCTTACGGGAGATTCCCCGCATGTCTGACCGAGCGTACGTATTAATCAATGTGCACCCCGGCCAAACGGCTGATGTCGTGAAGGCCCTCGGAGACATTAAAGAAATCAAACAAATTGATCCCTGCTGGGGAAAGCCCGACATCTTCACCATCGTCGAAATTCCGCATCAAGATGCCTTGACCCAACTTGTGCTCGCAAGAATTCACGCCATACCCGGTGTCGATCAGACCGATACGCACATGGTCTATCGCCTTCAGGAAGGCAAGCCCAAATGAGCACGCGCGCCCTGGGGATCATGGCATGGGTGTTCGTCGTAGCCGTCACCGGGTGCGCGGGGGGACCGCCCGCTCCCGAGCCCGACGTCGTGGAGGTGACACTTCCCGTTCCCGCGGAGCGCGTGAAAACAGCCCTCTCCGATGTCCTCACGCAAGAAGGCTACACCGTCGATCTGGATGACGACGGCAACGTGACGACGGGGATGCGACAGGAAATCCGAAGTCCTTGGAACGGACTCCTGCGTTGGCGTTTCGGCGTAGGCAAAAGCCGGGTAGAGGCGCGAGTAGTCTCACAAGATGAGACCACCACACGACTCCGACTCCAAGTGTTTCATCGCGGGAAAGATGGCATCTTCGATTTGTGGGAGGATGCGGAGACGCCGCTGCCGCAAAGCGCGGCGAACGAAATACGACGGCTGAAAAACGCGCTTCGACTATTGTAACGCCACGCTACTTGTCCTCCGCCTCATCGCCGAAATCCAATCCGAACCGCTCCGCCATCCGGTACAATGTCCGCCGATCGATCCCCAGGATCTTCGCTGCTTTCACCTTATTCCCCCGCGTTTCTTTGAGCACCCGCGCCAGATGCCGCTTCTCGACCTCATCCAGGGTCAGCAGCGCGTCCTGATCCGCCTCAACCTGCCCCTTGAGGACCTCTCCTGAATCCGGCTCATCCCTAATCGATTCCGGCAGGTCTTCAGGCAGCAGGAGCGGGCCATGGCTCAGAGACACGGCCCGTTCCACCGCATTTTCCAATTCACGCACATTCCCCGGCCAGTGATACCGCTTCAGCAACGCCATGGTTTCGGGCAGAAATCCCCTTACATGCGACGACTGTTTCGCGTATTTTTGCAGAAAGTGATGCGCGAGCATCGTAATGTCCTCGCGTCGCTCAGCGAGAGACGGCAGAGCGATCCGCACGACATTGAGACGATAGTATAAATCATCGCGAAACTTACCTTCCTTGACGAGCGTGGCCAGATCGCGATTGGTCGCGGCAATGATGCGTACATCGACCTTCACCGACGCCGTGCTGCCGACCCGCCGCACCTCCTGCTCCTGCATCACGCGCAGCAGTTTAACCTGCAAGGCCTGGCCGAGATCGCCGATCTCATCGAGAAACAGCGTGCCGCCATTGGCTGCCTCAAACAACCCAGCCTTCGCGCCGACCGCTCCCGTAAACGCCCCTTTCTCGTAACCGAACATCTCCGATTCGAGCAGATGGTCGGGAAGCGCGCCGCAGTTTACGGGGATGAACGGCTTCTCGCGACGCGGGCTGTTCAAATGCACCGCCCGCGCAATCAGTTCCTTTCCCGTTCCGCTCTCCCCTTCGATCAGCACGGTGCTCCGCCCCTCCGACACCCGTGCCACCAATTTATAGACCTCCAACATGGCCGGACTACTGCCGACCAACTGCGACCAGGGCTCGCGCGCGCGCGCATCCTCACGAAAACGGGCATTCTCTCGTACGAGGCGACAATGCTCCAGGCTACGTTGGACCACAAGTCGGATGTCTTCTCTCTTAAACGGCTTGGTCAAGTAATCGTAGGCGCCTTGTTTAATCGCTTCGATCGCGCCTTCCAACGAACCGAACGCGGTCAACAACACGACCGAGGTATCCGGGCTGAATTTCTTAAACTCCTTCAAAACGAGAAACCCGTCACCTTGCACCATGCGAATATCGGTCAACACCACATCGGCCCGGGATTGCTTCCCGCGCTCCACCGCCGCCTGGCCGTTGGAAAAGGCTTCGACCTCATACCCCTCCTGCACCAGCGCTTCGGCCAACAACGTTCGCGCCGCCTCATCATCGTCCACCACAAATAATTTCGCCTGCCCCATGCAGTTCCTTCCGCTACGCGGCAGCTGAATCCGACGGCAAACCAGGCAACACGACCGTGACAGTCGTGCCGGTCCCAACTTCACTCGCCAGCGTCAAACTCCCACCATGAGCCGACACAGCCTCGCGGCT
>JACOEF010000213.1 GCA_024998705.1 Nitrospira sp. | reverse complement strand
TCAAGAACTCAGCCCGGGGATGCGGTGGCTCCTTTCGCATCTGGGCCACGCCGCCGAAGATAAACAATGTGATCTGACTGATTGGAATACGATAGCGAAGGGCCACCAGGGAATGGCCGAGCTCATGCAGCAGGACGGACGCAAACAGGAGAATGGCCGACACACTGCCCATGGCCCAGTAGCGCGGCTCGGTGAGACCGGGCAGCACGTCCGGCCAATAGCCCGTAGCCAACGACCAGGTCACAAAGAAAAAGACCAACAGCCACGAGGCATGCACATGGATGGGAATCCCGAACATTCGACCGATTTTCCAGTCTGGACCTTGCATGATGTCACCGTAGCAGCCACCCGGACGGAGCGTCAACTATCGCCGTGCCGTGCCTTCGGGTATACTGCGCCCATGCGTCGCAATCAGGCCTGGATCAAACTCTCGGCGATCTGCGCAATGGCACTCGCCCTACAAGCGGCTCCCCTGAAGGCGCAGGTCATCAAGGCCGGGCCGGCTTCGTGCCCCGCCGTGGCCCTGACCTATGATCTGTGCCCCGTGCGCACGGCCTCCGGATTCGACCGAGAGCTGATCGACTTCCTGATCGAGCACAAGGTCCCGGCGACGTTTTTTATGTCCGGTCGTTGGATGGCCAAACACGACACCGAGGTCAAGCAACTGCTCGCCGTGCCGTTTTTCGAAATCGGGACCCACGGCGAAGTACATGCCCATCTGCCGATGCACGACGTCGAAGCACAGAAGCAGGAGATTATGGGGCCGGTGCGCCTGCTCAAGATCAGGTACGGACGTCCGGCCATCCTGTTCCGGCCGCCGTATGGCGAATATAACGACGACACGGTTGAAGCCGTGAAAGCCCTGGGATTGAAGTTCATCCTGTGGAACATCGAGTCCGGAGATCCCGACCCGACGCTGGCGACAGAGGCGATCGTGACACGTGTGCAGAAACGAATGAAGCCGGGCAGTGTAATCGTCATGCATGCCAACGGGAAGGGCAAACACACCCGCGAAGTAACCGAAAGCCTGGCCGCCACCCTCTTGCCGGCCAAGGGCCTGACCCCGATGACCGTGTCGGACCTCTTACGATGCCACCAATCGACAGCCACCCCCACACCGTAATTCGCGACATGCGAGCGGAGGATCGCGACTCGGTGGTCGGGATTTTGACCAGCTCCGATCCCTGGAAACAACTCGGCTTCACCGCCGTCGATTGGAACCGCATCTTTGCGCCACTGCCCGTAGGGCGAGATACGTTTGTGCTGGAGATCGAGGGACAGGTCTTGGGCATTGCCATCGTGCGCAGGAAATTCCTGTTCGGCGATTATCTGGAATTACTCGGGATCGCACCGTCGGCCATCGGCCAGGGCCTGGGACGTCGCTTGCTGTCCCACGTCGAATCACTCACCTTCGCACGGGCCAAGAACATGTTCGCGTGCGTGTCGGATTTCAACGACGCCGCCCGGGCCTTCTACCGCAAGCAGGGGTATAAGGAAATCGGTCCCATGCCGAATTTTCTGATCCCCGGCTACGCTGAAATTCTACTGCGAAAAACGGCCGGGCCGGCACGAAAGAGCTAATGGCCGATAGCCCATGGGCAAAGAACATCACAGCACGGCTCATTTCTTCTCTTGCCATCAGCTATACGCCATCTGCTATAAGCTCCTCGTATGAAAGTCACAAAGCTTCTCCATACCCGCATGCGCGTCAGCGACATGGATCAGACGATCCGCTTCTATCAGCACGTATTGGGCCTGGAAGTGCTGGAGCGCAAGGTCTCGCCGCGCGGGTCGCACCTCGCATTCCTCAAAGTTCCCAACAGCGAGGAACTCATTGAACTCTGCAGCTTTCCCGCAAGCGGACCGGTGACCGTGCAGGAAGATCTGGTGCATCTCGCCTTTCAGGTCGAGAATCTCGACGAGACGATCCGGTCGCTGGAATCAAAACAGGTGAAGATCACCGACGGTCCGACCAACACATCCTCCGGCAGTCGCTTCATTTTCATCGATGCGCCGGACGGCTACGAAGTGGAACTCATCGAACGCCCGCCGGGGACAGCGCTCGTGTAAGCGCTGTTCTTCGTCGCTCGTGAAGCGTCGCTCGTCGCTCGTCGTTCGACAGTGAGCGATGTGCACCGCTGATTGCTCCCTCCCGGCCAACTGTCTGCACATGCCAACCCATTGACGAATCTGAATGCGCCCAAGTATTGTTCCTTCGCTTCACGTTTCACGAGTGACGAACGACGAACAAGGAGAGCGCAGATGAAGAACGGGTTTTTTCGCGGACACGGACTCGGCAACGACTATGTGGTGATGGACCCCACGGAACTGACATTTAAACTCACCCCCGGTAAAATCCGCGGCATCTGCGATCGCCACTGGGGACTGGGCAGCGACGGGATCCTGGCGCTGGTTCCATCGAAAAAAGCCGACTTCGGCCTGCGGATCTACAATCCCGACGGCAGCGAGGCTGAAAAGTCGGGCAATGGCCTGCGCATTTTCGCCCGCTACCTGCATGCCACCGGGAAAACCAAAAAGCGAGCCTTCACCGTCGAAACCAAGGGGGGATTGGTCTCCATTGCCCTCCATCTCGACCGCCACGGCGATGCGGCGGCCGCGACCGTCGAGATGGGACGGGCCACCTTCCAAGCGGGCGCCCTCCCCTGCACCGCCGCCGTCGATGAACTGATCCAGCAGCCCATCGAAGCCGCCGGGCGTTCGTTGCAATTCACCGGTGTCAGCGTTGGCAATCCCCACTGCGTGATTTTCAAACAGCCCGGCGAAGCATGGACCAGGGAGGACCTCCTCACGCTAGGGCCTGCGCTCGAACACCATTCCCTGTTCCCGAAGCGGACCAACGTCCAACTCGCGGTGCCCACCGGCCCGAAGGAGATCTTCATTCTGATCTGGGAACGCGGCGCCGGGGAAACGCAGGCCTCCGGGTCCTCTTCCTGCGCCGCCGCCAGCGCCGCCGTCCGTCTTGGACTGGTGAAGGGACCGGTCACGGTCAAGATGCCTGGCGGCACACTCAACATCGAGGTCGCGCAGGACTTCAGCCTCACGATGAAAGGCCCGGTCGCAGAGGTCGCCCGAGGCGCCCTGAGTCCGTCGTTTGTCAGGACCTTGCGGTAACCAGGCGCGTCGCCGTCTTTCTGGAGCAACGGGTCGAGTTCCTGGTATCCTGCCGAAAGACGGTTGACGCATGACGACAGATCTTCTCCAGTCCAAGCTCGATCATCTGCCCGAGCAACCGGGCTGCTACCTCTTTCGGAACGCGAAGCGGGAGATCCTCTACGTCGGAAAAGCCGCCGTATTGGCGGACCGGGTCCGCTCCTATTTCCAGAGGGGCAGCGACCAGACGCCGAAGACCACTCTGCTCGTCAACGAGATCGCCGACCTCGAGACGATCGTCACCCGTTCCGAACTGGAAGCGCTGATTCTCGAAAGCAACCTGATCAAGCGCCACCGGCCGCGCTTTAATATCGTCCTGCGTGACGACAAGCAGTACCCCTACCTCCGTCTGCCGATCAAAGAGCACTTCCCCCGCCTCTCCATCGTCCGGCGGGTACAAAAAGACGGGGCGCTCTACTACGGCCCGTACACGCCGGCCGGGGCACTCCGCGAGACGCTGAAAGTCATACGCAAAGCGTTTCCGTTAGCCACCTGCGAAATCGACATCGACGGGCGGGCCGACCGGGCCTGCATCGAGTTCGAGATCAAACGATGCATGGCACCCTGCACCGGCAACCAATCACGGGACGAGTACCACCAGATCGTCAAACAGGTCCGCCAGTTTCTCGAAGGGCGGGACCGGGAACTCCTGGACAGCCTACGTCAGGACATGGAACTCGCAGCAGAGCGGGAAGCGTTTGAAGAGGCTGCCCGGTTGCGAGACCGACTCTTTAGTGTCGAACGCACGCTGGAAAAACAACGCATCACCCAGGTCAGCACGACCGACCAGGATGTGATCGGACTGGCCCGTCAGGGCACCGCCGCAGATCTCCAACTCCTGTTCGTGCGCGGAGGCCTGTTGATCGGGCGGAAAGATTTTTTCTGGCCCCAATCCGCCGATTCGAACGACGAGGAGCTTGTCCGATCCGCCATCGAGCAGTTCTACAATAAGGAAGGACAACCGCCCAAGGAACTGCTGGTTCCCACGGCACTCGACGAGGCCCCGCTGATCGAACAGTGGCTGAGCGAAAAACGCGGCGACAGCGTGCGTCTCCTGGCGCCGGAACGAGGCACCAAGCATCAACTGGTCCGCCTCGAGGAAGAGAATGCCGCGGCGGCCATTGCCGACCATCTCCGCAATGAGGCGCTGGACCGGCAGGCAACGGCTGAACTCCAACGCCTGCTTCGCCTCGACACGATCCCACGGCGCATTGAAGGATTTGATATCTCGAACATCATGGGCAATCAGTCGGTCGCATCCCTGGTGGTGTGGGAAGACGGGCAGGTCAAGAAAGCAGACTATCGAAAATTCAGGATTCAGACAGGGGAGGGCGCCAACGACTTCGCAAGTATGCAAGAGGCGGTGATGCGGCGGTACGGCGCCGCCGAAGATCTGGCTCGCCCGGACCTGATCCTGATCGATGGCGGGCTGGGGCAGTTGAGCGCCGCGCTCGAAGGGTTGAGGCAGATCGGGCAGGACCAGATTCCGATCATGGGGCTCGCCAAAGCCCGTGGGGAAAAAGAGGAGCGGATTTTTCTGCCCGGCCGGAAAAATCCCATCGTCCTGCGGCCGACCTCCCCGGCTACCCACCTCGTCCAACGGATTCGCGACGAAGCCCATCGGTTCGCGCTGACCTATCACCGGAATTTGCGCGGGAAGGCCTTGCTGTCGTCCGAACTGGATCAGATCGCCGGCATCGGAAAAGTTCGTCGCAAGCGGCTCCTGAAACAATTCGGCAGCGTCCAGCAAGTCGCGGCCGCCACCGACGACGAGCTCCGGTCGGCCGGACTCGACGTGTCCACCGTCGCCGCCTTGCGCAAAGCGCTCACCTCTTCGTAAGACATCCCGCACAGCATGCCTGCGGCACACTGTGTATTGGGTTCGATACACGCGTATCTGAATAGGTACGCTGCCGCCTCCACGCCGCCGACGCCTCACAATGACGCAGAGCCACTTTTCCCCTGAAATATTCCATTCCTAGGCCTCACGCAAGGGCCGAGAAATTCTCGCTTGCCAGGTACGTAGTTTGCGTATATGAGTAGTCGTCCGACTCACGACGACAATGGGGAGGCATCCCGATGAGGATGTTGCGCATCGTTCACATACTGCTTTTCGCGTCACTGGCCGCCTGCACCACCCCGCCGGAAGTCAAACAAGCACTGGCTGCGAAAGACCAGGCCTATCTCGAGAACGAGCAACTCATGCAGCAGTATCGAGAGTTGGTCGGCAACATCAACAGCCGCCACGCGCAGTGGTTCCGCTATATACAGACTCGCCTGAAGCTGGACCTGGCGTTGCAGTGGGCGACGACGAATCCCCGACTGACTGACATTCCGGACACCACCCTCGCCGACGACGATGCCGAGGTGCTGGGGGCTGATGTCCTGGCCGTGATCAATGCCATGCGCCTCACATCGCTTCCCGAGCGCAAGGGCTCGAACGGGCAACCTCTGTTTCAGGCCGGCTCGGGGGACATGAACCATCTCATTCAGCAAATCCCCGAATTAATCTCGCGAGTCGAGCAACGCGTCGCCTCGGATTCGAACGCACCTCACGCCGTCGATCTCACGGCGTTTGACCAATACCGCACCAATGTCGAGGCGTTGCGCCGGATCAACGGCATCATCAAGCAATACCTGGATGTCGACGTCACTCTCGGCCGGAGCGAGACCCAATCACTGGCCGACGCACTCCACACGGTGCGCCGATGACCCACCACACGGCCGGCCCGAAAAAGGAGCCCTCCATGCTCGCACGAGGCATCACCCTGCTGTCCCTCGCCACGTTGCTGCTCACGGCCACCGGGTGTCATTCGATCCACAGCAATTCGGTGCGTAACCTGATTCAGCTGGAAGGCACCAAAATCGACGCCGCGCAGACCAACATCGATCTCTTCCAAAAGGAAACCGAGGCCCGCATCAAGTTCCTCGAACAGGCGCGTAGTTCGCTGCACGAGAGCTTCAAATCGCTCCAGATACAGGAAACCAAACACCGGTTCGCGCTGGCCTCCTTTCGAAATCTGACGACACAGAAGGGGGACTCCGCCTACGCCGCGGCCTACCTCACCAGTCTCATCTATATGGCCGAGGCACAGGGCCTTGAGAAGGCGGTGTGGAATCAATTTGAAGAAGATTTCTGCGGACTACGCGACACGGCCAATGCCCTCAACGACTCGTGGAAGCGGACGGCGACGCTCCATGCCCAGGTGCATCGATTTGCCAAACAGTCGGCGCTCGCATCCGTCGATCCAGAGTTCGTTGCGGCTGTCCTGGATCAAGCTCCCAACCAGTCCGGGCAGATCATGGAGATCCTGGATCACTCGCGCAGCGTCAACGATGCGCTGGAAGAAGTCGCCGGCGCGCGTATCCTGCGCATCGGTGGATTGGACCGTGCCCAGCGGTTTACCGCTGATCTGGTGGAACTCCTCGATCGACTGAAGAAAGACGACGGACAGTAACGGAGGCCGCTATGAACCAGAGCATCGAGGGGGTCGTCACCTTCCTCCAAAACAATGACAGTCTGATCAAACAGCTGATGGAGACCGCCGAAAGCGCCACCACCGAGATCGAAGCGCTCGCCAACCGAGTGGGCAACGCCCGAGAGGAAGCGCAGGTGCTGGTCGATCAATTGGGCGCGGTGGAGTTCAGCGTGGGCCGCCAGGACGAGACCAAGGGTCGGCAAGCCGCGCTCCTGGAGGCCGTCGCCGCTCTACGGAAAAAGTTCGAGACCTACAAGAACGACCCGCTGCGGCGCGGCATCTACGCGGCCGAAATTTCCAATCTGTACCTGCAGCTGGCCAACACCTTCAATAACGAGACAGTGGCCCAAATCGTTCCCTTCGATGCCGAAGAAATCAGCGGGTATAAAGAATTGATGAAGAAGGCCGTGCTGGATACGGCGTCACGAAAGAAGCGC
>JACOEF010000779.1 GCA_024998705.1 Nitrospira sp. | reverse complement strand
CCACCGTCAGCACGCTGGTGCACATCTATACTATCGGCTACATGCAGGGCGAACCGGGGTATGCCCGCTTCTTTGCGTACATCGCCCTGTTCACCTTCTCCATGCTGATGCTGGTGATGGCGGACAATCTGCTCCAGCTGTTCGTGTTCTGGGAGGCCGTGGGACTCTGTTCCTACCTGCTGATCGGCCACTGGTATGAACGGGCCAGTGCCTGCGCCGCGGCCACGAAGGCGTTCCTGGTCAATCGCGTCGGCGACTTCGGCTTCATCCTCGGCCTGTTCCTCGTGTGGTACTCCTTCGGCTCGCTCGATTTCGCCACGGTGTTCGCACAAGCCCCGGGTCTGGCGTCCAAGACCACGAATCTCCTTGGACCGTTCGGCGGCACCTGGGATGTCTCGGTCATGACCATGATCTGCCTCCTGCTCTTTACCGGGGCCGTGGGCAAATCGGCGCAGGTACCGCTGCATGTCTGGCTCCCCGATGCGATGGAAGGCCCGACGCCGATCTCCGCCTTGATCCATGCCGCAACCATGGTCACGGCCGGTGTCTTCATGGTCGCGCGCCTCTCGCCGCTCTATAACCTGTCTCCCACGGCCATGACTGTCGTGGCGCTGGTCGGCGGGCTGACCATGATGCTGGGCGCCACCATCGCCCTGACCCAGACCGACATCAAACGCGTGGTGGCCTATTCGACCATGAGCCAACTAGGCTACATGGTGATGGCCTGCGGCTTGGGCGCCTACAGCGCGGGCATGTACCACCTGCTCACCCACGGCGCCTTCAAAGCCCTCCTGTTCCTGGGCTGCGGGTCGGTCATCATCGCCTTACACCCCGAACAGGACATGCGCCACATGGGCGGCTTGAAGGACAAACTCCCCGTCACCTATTGGACCTTCCTCGTCGGTTCGCTCGCGCTGGCAGGATTCCCGCTCACCGCCGGATTCTTCAGCAAAGACGATCTGCTGGTCTCCTCCTGGTCCTCCGGCCCCTTGGGCCAGGTGCTCACGATCTGCGGGCTACTGACGGCCGGATTAACCGCTTTCTATAGTTTCCGTCTGGTCTTCGTGACCTTCTGGGGAAAATCCCGCGTCGATCCGCACCACGCAGGCCATGTCCACGAACCCTCAACCACGATGACCGCTCCCCTCATAGTACTGGCCGTATTGAGTATCGTCGCCGGGTACCTGGGCATTCCGGAGTTTCTGGAACCGATCTTCCATGGCGAAGGGGCAGCCGGTCATCATGAAGGGTCGGCCGCCTATGGCATCATGGCGGTCGCCACGTTGATGGGGCTCACGGGGATCGGGGCGGCGTATTATCTGTACGTGCTGAATCCAGGCTTGCCGGACCGGCTCGCGCACCAATGGCGCGCGGCATACGAGTTGTCGCTACACAAGTGGTATATCGATGAAGCGTACGACCGCGCACTGGTCCGCCCGACCCTGTCGGCGGCGCAGGGGCTCTGGAAACATGTCGATGTTGCGATTATTGACGGGGCGGTCAACGGAGTCGCTCGCGCCATCGCCTGGGGCGGCTGGCTTATCCGCCTGACACAGAGCGGACAAACGCAGCATTACGCGCTTGGCATGACGCTGGGAGCCGTGGTGATCCTAACGGTGTATTTGTTGTTCTAGTATGACGCGCGAGAGAAGGACGCATTCGTGAGCTCGTTTCCCTGGCTGAGTCTGATCATTTTT
>JACOEF010000113.1 GCA_024998705.1 Nitrospira sp. | reverse complement strand
TCGATGTTCACCGCCGTGACCGGATTGAGTTCGTACGGCAATGCCATGGGTGTGATCGGCAATAATATCGCCAACGTCGGGACGGCGGGATTTAAATCCAGCCGGGCGACGTTTTCAGACTTGATCTCGTCAAGCCTGGGCGGCGGAGCCGGTAGCGATCAGATCGGCCTCGGTGTGTTTCTCAACGATGTGCAAACCAACTTTGCACAAGGTTCGATGACCACCACGGGCAATACCTTCGATCTGGCGATCGATGGGAACGGGTTTTACCAGGTGCGAAATCCATCCGGTGCGACTTTCTATACGAGGGCTGGTCAATTTAAAGTGGACAATCTCGGTCAGGTCGTCGACAGCAGCGGCGCGTTACTCCAGGGGTATCAGGCCGATGCCCACGGCAATCTGACCAGCACCATCGGCGGGATCACGTTGACGTCCAGCGCCGTGCCACCCGTTGCGACGAGCACGGCCGACATTCTCGGCAATCTCAATGCCAATGCCACGGCGCCCACGGCCGCGTTCAGTGTCACCGATACCGCCTCCTACAATTTCGCCACTGGAATGACGTTCTATGACTCCCTCGGAAACTCCCATCAGATGCAATTGTACTTCCGAAAGACGGCCGCCAATGCCTGGAGTGTGTACTCCCAGATCGACGGAGGTACGGCGACTGCACAAACCAACATGGCCTTTAACGCCAGCGGTGCATTAACCGCCGGGGGAACACAGACGGTTACGGCGACGTTGACCAACGGCGCCACGACGCCTCAGGCCATCTCGGTAGACTTATCTGCTATGACGCAATTCGGATCCGCCTCCGGTGTCGTGAGTCAATCTCAGAACGGCTATTCCTCAGGCACCCTTGATCGGATTAGCGTCGATAAGCAGGGGCAAGTGCTCGCGCAATTCACGAACGGGCAAACACGTGTGTTGGCGCAAGTCATGTTGAGTCGCTTTATGAACCCCGATGGGCTGGCCAACGTCGGCGATAATCACTTCCTGGAGACGGTCGAGTCCGGAGCGGCATTGGCCGGCGCTCCGACGGTCAATGGATTGGGGCGCGTCTTGTCGGGAACCGTGGAGCAATCCAATGTGGATCTGGGTAAGGAGTTTGTGGATATGATCATTACCCAGCGCGCGTTCCAGGCCAATTCTCGCGCGATTACGACCAGCGATGAAATGTTGCAGGAACTCGTGAACCTGAAGCGATAACGTCGTAGCGCCCTGATGCGCGCTTATCCGGCGCGCATCAGGGCCCCAGTGGGCAATTTCTACCTAGCGGTTCCCCAGCCGTTCGTTCCTCAAGAGTTTCTCCTCTACGTCAACATTCTGTCAGCCTTCTCGAAGCCTGCGTCACCCTGCTGACATCGTTCTGACCCGCTGAGTGCGACGCACGATCTCGCCCGACGCGGGGTCATGAAATCAGCGGGTTATCCCCCATTCTTGTGCGTCGGCGAGGATCGATCGACGCTACAGGTCGCTCCCTGCGTGGCATATGCATTGCACAACCGAGCAACGCCAGCAAACACTGTCCGCAGGAGGTTTGTATGTCAGACGCAGCTGAAGAGAAGGCGCCCGCAGCACCCGCAGGTATTCCGATGAAGATGGTCATCATCATTGTCGGGGGGGTCTTGGTTCTGGCCCTGGGTGGCGCCTTTGCGATGGTCAAAATGATGGGCGCACCGCCAGCGGAGAAGGCGCAAGGCGAAGGCGGGGCGGAGAAGTCAGCCGCTCATGGAGAAGCCGAGGACAAAGGTGGCCATGGTGTGGCGGCCGATGCAGGCACCATTGCCGATTTGGACCCGTTCATCGTCAACCTCGCGGACACGCCTGAAATCCGATATCTCAAAGTGACGCTCAAGGTGGAAGCCGATAGCTCGAGTACGGTCGAACAGATTAAGGCGCGCACCCCACAAATCCGCGATGCCATCCTCGTGTTATTGACCGGGTTGGATTCCGCAACGGCCCGTTCGCCGCAAGGCAAGCATAAGTTGCGAGAGGACATTACGGACCGCATCAACGGGCTGCTCCCGAAAAAGTCTGTGAAATCGACGTACTTTACGGAGTTCGTCATCCAATAGCCGTTTGCCGTTCCTCAAGGACGCCATGGAGAAGATACTCTCGCAAGAAGAAATCGACGCGCTGATGGGCGGTGTGATGTCCGGCGACGTCGAGACGGCTCCCAAAGAGGAGGAAGAACCGGGCGGGGTCAAGACGTATAGCCTGACCAGCCAGGAACGCATCATTCGCGGGCGCATGCCCACGATGGAAATGATCAATGATCGCTTCACGCGTCAGCAGTCCATCTCGTGGAGCGCCCTGTTGCGCGAGAAAATTGAATTCAGCGTCGTCGGCACACAAATCATCAAGTTTGGGGACTTCATTCAGAAGGTGCCGGTGCCGTCCTCCTTCAATCTCGTCGGGATGGAACCGTTGCGGGGGAACGGACTCTACGTCATGGATGCGATGCTGGTGTATTTGATTGTGGATTTCTTCTTCGGCGGAAAAGTCCAAACCCACGTCAAGCCTGAAGGCCGAGAGTTCACCACGATTCAAGTCCGCCTGATCAAAAAGCTGGTGCAGCAAGCGCTGGCCGATCTGGAGAAGGCGTGGCAGGCCGTCATGCCGGTGAAGATCGGATACCTTCGATCGGAGAGTAACCCTCAGTTTGCCATGGTGGTGACGACGTCTGAAATCGTGGTGGTCGTGACGTTGCAGGTGCACCTGGGCGACATCGCCCGTGAAATGTTCATCGCCTACCCGTACTCCATGTTGGAGCCCATCAAGGAAAAGCTGTATTCCGGCCTGTTTGCGGACAATGTCGAACAAGACAGTAGTTGGGGCAGCCGCTTCAAAGACTCGCTCCAGGAATGCGATGTCGCCGTGACCGTCCAGCTGGGAACGGCAAAGATCAACGTGCAGGACTTGCTGAACTTCAACCCCGGCGATGTCTTACTGCTGGATCAACATCCCGGCGATCCGATGTTGTGCCTGGTCGAAGGCGATCCGAAATTTCAGGGGCAACCAGGAGTGTTTAAGGGAAACCATGCCTGCCGCGTCACTAAGATCGTGGGGTAGGGTCCGTCGGAAGTAAAGGAGATTTGCGCATGGGCAACGGCGATACAACTGCAGAGTCGGATTCTTCCACTGCCGGCGCCGGGGAGATCACTCCTCAACCGACCTCGTTTCCGCCGGTCGATAATCAGGGCGCCGTCCCCGCGAACAAAAATATCGAGTTTGTGCTCGATATTCCGCTGCAAGTCACCGTGCAGATCGGCTCGACACGCATGCTGATCCGGGAATTGCTCCAGCTCGGGCAGGGGTCGGTCATCGAACTCAACAAGCTGGCCGGAGAGCCGATGGAAGTGCTGGTGAACAACAAGTTGGTCGCGCGCGGCGAAGTGGTCGTGGTCAATGAAAAGTTCGGCATTCGCCTCACGGATGTCGTGAGTCCAAACCAACGCATTCAGCAACTCGGGTAAATCACTGCGGCGGCGGGGAGGCCTCGCGCTCGCCGTCGGGAATGAACGGTCCCCATGGAGATTTGGGAAAGTGTGGTTCGTATGGTGTCGGCGCTCGGAGTCGTCCTAGCGTTGATTCTAGGTCTGCTTGCGGTGGCGCGTTCCGCCGTCGGCCGACGGTTTCTGCCTGTTCACGGTGCCCCGTTGGTGAGGATTCTCGGCAGTGGTCCATTGGGCGGGAGGAAACAGGTCATGGTAGTAGCTGTTGCGGGTGAGGTGTTGATCCTGGGCACGACGGCCACCGATATGGTGCCGCTCGGCAAGATCACCGACCCTGCCGCTGTCACACGACTTCTGGCCGACGTGGGGCCGATGCCGTCGGCCGTTCCCCAGGGCGTTACCCAATCTGGCGAGCTCGAGGAGGCACGTCGTGCAACGAAATAGTCCGACGGCTGTGCCGGCGCGTCCTCACGGGCGCTTCACCTGTCTGTTCGTCGCCTTGATCATGGTGTCCTGCCTTTTCAGCGCCTCATCCGTTCATGCCGAAGGGCCGTCGTTGACGATCGATCTCGGCCAGGGCGGCACCAAACAGACCGCCGTGGTGCTGCAGATTCTGGCCCTCTTCACGGTGCTCTCCTTAGCGCCCGCGATTTTCATCATGGTCACCTCGTTTACGCGCATGGTCATTGTGCTGTCATTCCTTCGACAGGCTCTGGGCACGCAGCAGGTCCCGCCCAACCAGGTGCTGATCAGTTTGGCCTTGTTTTTGACGATGTTTGTCATGGCCCCTGTCGGGCAGGCCGTATACAAGGATGCCCTGCAGCCGCTCCTTGCCGAACAAATCGGGTACGAAGACGCATGGAACCGCGGCATTCAACCGATCCGGGCCTTCATGTTGAAACAAATGCGCGACAAGGACTTGGAGCTGTTCATGGAACTTTCGCATGCTCCCAAAGCCACCCAAGTGGAGCAGGTTCCGATCCACGTGATCATTCCCGCATTCGTCCTCAGTGAACTGCGTATTGCCTTTCAAATCGGATTTCTTCTCTACATTCCGTTTCTCATCGTCGACATGGTTGTCGCCAGCGTACTGATGTCCATGGGCATGATGCTGCTGCCGCCGGTCATGATTTCGTTGCCGTTCAAACTGATTCTGTTCGTTCTCGCCGACGGCTGGTACCTGGTCGTCGGTTCGATGGTCAAAAGTTTTCAATAGGACGGTCGCGCATGACGATTGAAATGGTCACGGAAATCGGCCGGCAAGCCATCGAAACCACGATCCTGGTGTCCGCGCCGATCCTGGGGTTGAGTCTGATCGTCGGACTGCTGGTCAGCACCTTTCAGGCGATGACGCAAATCAACGATGCGACCTTGACGTTCGTGCCGAAGGTGCTGGCTATCTTCGCCGCGACCTTGTTGTTTCTGCCGTGGATGATGGGCGTCTTGATCGCCTTTATGACCCAGCTCATTACCAGTATTCCTACATTGATCCACTGAAGGACGTGAGTCTGCGATGAGTACCGCAAACAGCATTCATCTTGCGCTACCGCAGTTCCAGGCCTTTTCTATTTTGCTGGTCCGCATTGCGGGGATTGTCAGCGTGTTTCCCATCCTCAATTCGCGCACGATCCCCATGCCGGTCAAAACGGGACTCGTCACCATGCTGGGGCTCGTCCTGACGCCGATCATTCACTTGCCGAGTTTGCCGACGGACCCGGCGCTGGTCATTGCGGGAATCGGCAGCGAATTCCTGATCGGTTTGACCATCGGGTTGGCGGTGCGCCTGCTGTTTTCAGGATTTCAAGTTGCCGGCGACCTGGTCGGCACTCAGATGGGCTTCGGTGCGATTCAGATGTTCGATCCCATGAGCCATCAGAATGCGCCGATCATTGCGCAGTTTCAGCTCACTCTCGGTTCGCTGGTGTTTCTTTCTCTCAATGCGCATCTGATGGTGGTGCATGCGATCGGTATGAGTTATGAGTTCGTGCCGCCCTTCGCCGCCAAGCTTTCAGACAGTATCGCTCAGGATATCATCCATTTGGCGCAGAACATGTTGGGGGTCGCGCTGAAACTGGCGGCTCCCGTCTTCGCGACCTTGCTGATCGTGAACACCGTGTTGGCGGTGCTCGGTCGAGCCGTCCCTCAAATGAACGTGTTTGTGATGAGTTTTCCACTCACCATCGGGGC
>JACOEF010000555.1 GCA_024998705.1 Nitrospira sp. | reverse complement strand
GACGGCCGTTCTTCGTGACGATGACTTTCTCCTCGCGTTCCTGCCCGCCAGCCACGAGTTCTGGTAGTCGGGGCTTGACCTCTGACAACGACAATGTTTTTGCCATAGTTGACCTTGTGTATGAGCGAACAGAATTATGAACTGTTAAATACAGGACAGGTACGGTGTCGTCAAATGGACAGGCCAGTGGCCGCTGTGCGACGTGAGCGGGGGAGGGGGAATGTCAGGCGTACGAGGCAGGTTGTCGAATGCCAGGAGGGCAGGTTGGTGGTGAGTTCATCATGCCGAGCAATCAGAAAAGACTCCCGACTAATGTGTTTTTGTAGCACTCTTTCTTTTGTTTGGATCTCACTGCTTTAAGGTCTTCCGTTCCTCTAGTCCCCACTGTACCTGCTCGATAAACTCCTTCTCAAAAGCATCAGTGATCGGCCCATCCTTGCCGCTCACTTTGTTTTCTCCACGGAGCGCGGACGAACAGTGATGGTCAACTCTTTCCAAGGATACTGCGCTACCTTGACCATGCTCCTTCACAATGATGTGTGCCCGGTAGAAACAGCTCTGTCGAAAGATGATGGTGGTTGTAGCGCGCTTCTCTCTAAATGCGTCGAGCAGCGAAAATGACAGCGTCGGGGCGGGGTTGAATCGATCGTTAATCACTTGCACAAGCGTGAATGCAGGCTCACGGAACTCATAGGTAGGCTGATCCTCTTCGGAATATGTAATGATGTTTATCATTGATGTTGCGACGAACGCCACCAGACTCAATGCGCCGACTCCGATAGGTGCAAGTTGAGAAAGGAAAAGAGGGGCGGCTGTGCGCGCATACCAGGAAGCGGCAGGTAATACGGCAAGAGCCCACAGGTCGGTATAGTCGACGATGCGATCAAATGAGAAAGTCGATAGCCTATTAAGCAGGTACAGTAGCGGTTCTGATAGCTCGGTCTTCCAAACAATGAAGAGGGCCCCAATCGACGCGAGTGTCTTTCGACCCCAGGTGCGTGGGAACACGGCTAGCCAGAACAGTGCGAACGCGAACAGACCTGCGACATCAGAAAGCTTGCCCGTAAGCCAATTATGAAAAAGCTGTTTCAGTACGTGGTCATTGATAACAAGAAGCAGAAGGGAGAAGAGAAATGCAGGAGTCAGAAGCGGGTGTAGACGAAGGTCAGTTTTCGATTGCAAATCAGCAAGCATGAAGCGAATCGTACGGGAACAGCTGAGTCGTTTCAATGGAGTGGATTAGGCGCGGGGGGGGCGAAATGGCTCCTAACACTATTTCCCTCCGCTGGGTGAGTGGTGACTGCATCACGCCGGGCGATCAGGAAAGACTTCCGACCCGTTTGTGTTTCTTGATATGTGATTGCAAGACCTGCCCCATACTGTCTGCATGTGTCACTGTTCACTTCTCAGGACCTGAGATCCTTCTCGCTGTGTGCGCTACTTTGCCTGAAATACCGTGGCTCCTTCCTTGATGGTTTCCAAGACCTTAATGTCTTTGAGTGTGGCGAGTGCAACGGTGAGCGGGTTCTTATCGAGGATGACCAGGTCGGCAAGCTTGCCGGCCTCAAGCGATCCCTTGCTCCGCTCCTCGAAGTGCTGGTAGGCCGCCCACAGCGTCATCGCTTTGAGTGCCACCAGGGGTGACAGTCGGTGTTGTGAGCCGAGGACATAGTTGGTGCGTGTGGTGCGATTCACCGCGCTATCGAGAACTCGCATTGAATTGGGGAAGGTCACCGGCGCATCGGAATGGATCGTGAAGGGCATCTCTTTGCCAGCAGCCATCCGGTCGGCGAAATGTTCTCTGCCCGCTCTTGTCCGGCCACCGACTGACGGTGCCAGTCACCCCAATAAAACGTGTGCATCGGGTAGAGTGAGGGCTTGATGCCCAGCGTTGCTAGGACCGCCACTTGATCGGCACGAAGGTACTGGCCATGGATCAGCACGGTGCGAGCATCCTTCGTCGGCATGTCGGCCTGTGCGGTCCGAACGGTGCGGATGAGCTGGTCGATGG
>JACOEF010000778.1 GCA_024998705.1 Nitrospira sp. | reverse complement strand
CCGCATCTGCAAACGCTGCACTCCACTTCTCGAGGAGGGCCATCGCTTTTACGGCATAACTTTCCCTCTCCAGCTTAAAGATGGTGATCATCAATTCAGGCATTGGATCATGCAAATCCAGCATCACCTTGGCACCTAGGCATTTCGGCACCAAGGCCGCAAACACGAGAATATCTGGCATGTTATGAATATGGACGAGATGGTACCGCCTGGTTAATGAGCGCCCCGCAAGTTTGGCCCAAGCAATAAGAATAAACAGGCTATATCGAAAGACATATCCAAATTTAGAGCTGCGAGTATGCTTCATGGTAATCCGGCAAATCTCAATTCCCTTGAACGTCTCTCGCTCAGGACTGCCTTCATCCATGAGGCATATCACCTCTACCTTCATCCCCGCTTGCATGAATGTCTCTGCAGCCCTGCGAGGCCGTGGATCGCCTGGAAAACTTGAATACGTCACGACTGCCATGCGCTTGCCTTGCAGGCACCCACTCTGAGCATTACGGCGCTCTGGACGATCTACGGTCTGGGAATGACTTGACATTGTCTCTGGGAGGTTCTGCGACCTGGAAGCAGGCATCGCCGCCTCTTGAGTCATCAAGCACCTATTCAGTCCTGAGGCGGATACCATATTCGTATAGAAATATTGCGCTACCTGCTTAGGCAGCGCAAACCAACAATGATCCGCATACCGCTGACTCACATACTGAAGAAGATCTAAATACAGTTGGTGACTGTACTCTCCCACCTGCGTCTTCCCGTTAAAGCTTATATAGTCGGGATGCACACCCACCAAGGCCAAGCCGCCTTTTTGCACCACCCAGTCTAGCTTTCGCTTCCAAATATCGATTGAGCTTTCTCTCAATAGCAGAAACAACGTGGAATCTTGTGACAAGGTATACGGTATCTCGACATAACCGTGAACCCCGTCTTGCGAAACCCAGAATGGGAAAATGGTTCCTGCCCCATCAGGCTGGGGCTCAAGTGGGTCTGTATCGAAGGTCGAGCT
>JACOEF010000777.1 GCA_024998705.1 Nitrospira sp. | reverse complement strand
GTTGAACCTGGTGTACAACCCGGTCGGCGCCTTTTTACCGCCGAAGCAGGACGGCATCGAAGCCAAGTTCCGGAAAGAACTGGCCACCCGCCACGGCGTCAGCTTCACGCACCTCTACACCATCACCAATATGCCCATCAGCCGATTTCTGGAGTTCCTCATGGAGAGCGGCAACTACGAAGGGTACATGGAACGGCTTGCGGCGGCCTTCAACCCGGCCGCGGCGACGGGCGTCATGTGCCGCTACACGCTGTCGGTCGGATGGGACGGGACCCTCTACGATTGCGACTTCAATCAGATGCTGGAATTGCCGGTCTCGCAGGGCACCCCCCGACACATTCGAGACTTCGATCCGGCACGCTTGCACCACCGGCCGATCGTGACGAGGAACCACTGCTACGGGTGTACGGCCGGTTCCGGCTCCTCCTGCGGCGGCGCCGTTACGTAGTCATTGAGATGAACTTGCCTGACCTGACCTTTCTGCTCGTCCTGGCATTGGCGTTCGCGAACGGCACCAATGATGTCTCGAAGGCCATCGCCACCCTGGTCGGCAGTGGCGTCACCCAATACAGAACGGCCATTCTGTGGGGAACGATCTGGACCATGGCCGGAGCCGCCACCGCCACGCTGGTTGCCGGAGCCATGGTGAAGACCTTCAGCAGCGGCCTCCTGCAGACCGGCAGCCCCCTCTCACCGACAATCGGACTGGCCATTCTCTTCGGCGCGATGGCCTGGGTGCTCTTGGCTTCACGGACCGGACTGCCCGTCTCGACGACCCATGCCCTCACCGGTGCGATTCTCGGCGCCGGCCTGGTGGCCTTTTCCGGAGAAGGCATCCTCTGGCACGCGATCGGCACGAAAATCGCCCTCCCCCTGCTGCTCAGTCCGATGCTCGCCTTCGCGCTGTCGATGCTGCTCCATCCCGCCATCCGCCGCGTGGCTGAAAAATGGGACGGGCACTGCCTCTGCGTCATGCCGGCCTCCCAGGCCCTCGTGACCATTGACGCTCAGGGCAGTACCAGAACGTTGTTTCAAGGCGCCGGATTCGGCCGGCCGGTGCTGGCCGTTCCTTCCCAATGCGACCGTGCCCGCCTTCAGGGGTTGGTCGTGGGACTAGACACTGTCCATTGGATATCCAGCGGCCTCACCTCATTTGCGCGTGGTGTAACCGATGCGCCGAAAATTGTCGCCATGCTGCTCCTCGGCAGCGCCACTTCAACCTGGCCCAACCGGTCGGCTCAACTCGTCGTATTTGGAGGCGTGGCAGTCGCGATGGGGCTCGGAAGCTATTTCGGAGGCCTTCGCGTCACCAAGGTATTAGCAGAGGATGTCACCCGTATGGACCACGCGGAGGGACTCTCCGCCAATCTCACCACGTCGTCGCTTGTGCTGATCGCGGGGACATTCGGAGTGCCTGTCTCGACAACCCATGTGAGCAGCTCCGCGATTATAGGCATCGGGTTGCTCCGTGGCCTGACGACCATCCGCTGGACGACCGTGCGCGATATGGTATTGGCTTGGATCGTGACGCTACCGGCAAGCGCCCTGCTCGCCGGCGCTGCATATTTCATCCTCTCCAGCTTCTCCTAGCAAGCTGCGAGCGCTCACTTCACCTTCCCACCACCATAATGGAGCAAATAGATGGGCATATCTCGAGTACGACTGATTCGTTGAGGTAGCTGCGTCGAATCACCTTCCTTGGTCATACGTCGATCGCACTTCTGCTGACACGAACATCCCCCCTCGTACAGGCCCAGGATCGAGCTCCCACGAAAGCACCCTCAGGACGCCATCGATCAGAATTGTGCCCTCTACTCCGATTGGGACAGCAGGTTGGAACAACGGGCGGACACCTATCGTGCAGTGAGAGGAGCATCGAGAAAGGTCCGAATCGCGACGGCGATTTCGTCGCGCACACGCCGGAACAGCTGCCGACGAGCCTCATCCGAATCGG
>JACOEF010000185.1 GCA_024998705.1 Nitrospira sp. | reverse complement strand
GCGAGGATGGTCTGGGGCAGGGCAAGCCAGAGGATGGACCGGCGACCACGCTCTCGACGTGGCTGTCCGTGGAGTCGAAAGTTCCTCTGCGAGCGGATCCCGTCGAAGTATCGGCGACTCAGGATCTAGAGCCGATTCAGTCCGATCAATCGAAGCTTTCCACCGACACTCTGGCCTCCGCTTCGATCGAGCCGGCCGAGCCGGTTGCTTCACTGGCTGCTGAAGTGGGTCCAGCCACGAGCGAAGTGGCGGCGCAAGCCGGCCACGATCCAATTGCCCAAGTGCCGGTCACCCCTCTGTCAATGCCTCGGGAGCACGTCGAAGAGACCGCCACACCGGAGGCTCAGCTCTCAGAGGCGCCGGACTCCATCGCCGCCGCTCTCGTCTCTCCACCGTCGGCTGAGGTCGAGTCTCCGTCGCCGGCGGCAGAGCTGATAGTTCCCACGATTGAATTACTTCTGCCGGCTACCAGCAGTCATCCGATCGCTCAACCGCCGGCAAGCCCCGCCCCGATGCCTTGGGACCAGATTGAAGAGGTCGGGACGGAAATACCGCCGCCGGGGAGCGCCGCATCGGTCTTTGCTGAAGCGCCTCGATCCGAGCCTGAGGTGCCGGAGGCCGTCGCTCTGCTGCAGTCCGGGGAGGTGGAGATCCTCCCGCCGGTGGTAGAAACCGCCACGCCGACGATCGAAGTGCTCGCACAGGCCAGTAGTGTCCCGATTGCCAAAGCGCCGACCACTCCCGCCCCGATGCCCTGGGACCAGATTGAAGAAGACAGGGGTGTTGTGGCTCCCAGCGCCGAAACGGTGCTGGTGCACGGAACGGTCGAGGCCAAAACGGCCAGTGAGTCTCCCGCTGAGGACCAGCTGATCGAGGCAGGGGCGGCCACGGAGTCCTCCCCTTCACCACGTTCCTCTGACATCATTTCGTCGGGACTCCCGTGGGAAGAAAGTCTTGCGGCAGTCACGGCCATGCAGGCTTCTCCTGCCCCCGCGCAGACGTTGTCGGGCAAGGAGCAGCCGCCTGTTGCCGATCCGGTTGTCCCAGAGCCGTCGGCCGGCCTCCTCATGGCTCCGGCCGAGCCGGAAGAGACAGAGGTCTCGTTATTTGAGACGGAGGTGTCGGATCATTTGGCCCATCAGGCAGGGGCCGCCCCATCCTTGTCGGCACCCATGCCATGGGAACAGATCGAAGTCGACGAGGTCACGATTCTACGGCAGGAGCCGGAGCCTGAGTTCGGGTCGGTTTCTGCCGAGACGGTCGTGGCAGCCCAGGATTCCACCCTGCTTCTGCCGGAGGCACCTCAGGTTCCTGAGGCTACGGTTTCTGCAGAGGCTCGTGTAGGTGAGACGATCGTTGATCGCCCTGTTGAACCGATTCCTCCTACAGACTCGGAATTGCATATTCTGTCTCCGGACAGGCCGATCATCGCGCGTGAACATCCGATTCATATTCCCGTAGAGGCGTACAGCGCGGCCGAGGGGCCGACTTTCGATGCTCCAGTTGCAGCGCAACCACCCTCCGAGGTGACGATCGCTGAGGCGGTGGAGCCTCCCTTTCGTCTGGCCGGCGATGAAGCGGTCGCGGCGACGGTGTCGGTCGAGCCTGCGCTTGTCTCCACCAACCTGGTGACGGAGTTCGCCCTTACGGACGGCACCGACGTGACGTCTCCTGCTCAGGAACCGGCCGTGGTCGTCTCCGCGCAGCAGCTGCCTATTCCGCCGGTCACAGAGATGGGCGTGGAGAGCCCTGCGGCCTCCATCTCGTCCTCGCTGATAGACGAGAAGCCGGTCGAAGAAGTTCAGCCGATGGCGATGTTGTCGCCGATGGTTCAGGAGGTGCTGCCGGCATCGGAGCCGAAGCCTGCGTCGGTGGAACAGGAACCGGCTGTGACAGCGGTGGCTGGGATCTCTGAAGATGTGACGACTTCGATAGTTGATTCCGTGGTGGCGACAGTGGAGACCGCGCCCGTCTCGGCAGGGGCGGGTCAGGAATCAGTTTCACCTTCACCGATTCCTGAGCCGATCGTGACGCCAGTGGAAGTGCCGGGTTTGACGATGATCGAGCCGATGCAAGACTCGGTCGTCACTGCACCGGCAGTGGCGGCGCCCGTTGAATCTGTGGCTCCTTCTGGTGAGCCGGCGATTACTCCGACGACCCCGTCTGCGACTGTGTCTGCCGCGGGTGAAGGCCTGCGCATTATTTGGGATGACTCATCGTCAAAACCGACTTCGAGTGCTGGAGTCGGGAATATGCTGACACGCTGGCTCAAGAAGCCGGTCGAGCCCGCTCCCGCTGAGTCCCCTGACGTGCAGGCCTCGGCGACGGTCCCCGATGAACCGCCACTTGGTGCGTCCTCGTTGCCCGTTGAAACACAGGACGCCACCGTTGTGGTGACCGACCACTCATTCGATCCACCGAAGAGTTCCGCACCCGTTGCTGCGGACGCGTCTGTGGTTCGTTCCAAGGTGAGCCAGCCGGTCACGGCCGGCGTGTGGCGCCGAATGGGCGAAGTGGTGGCGTCTCTCGTCGGAGCCGGTGTGTCGACGACCCACTCATTGGTTGTCATGGTGCTGGCACTGGTGGGCCTCACGCTGGGTCTCATGGCCGGGGTGATCGGTGCCGTTGCGCTGACCTGGCTCGTCTTGGACGAGCAGCCCAATGCGGCCTATCGCAACATGACCTCGGTACCGCAGCACACGCTACAGGATTCCCACAAGAACGGGTATATCCTCCTCCTTGGATTCGGAGCTGCAGCGGCACAGGATCCTGTACAGGCCGGGATAGACCGGCGGGCAGAAGGCGCCGATCGCGCGGTTGCCCATACCTGCTTGAGCGCGGAAGAACAGTCGTCCGGCGGGGAACAGGGGGCATCGGCCGAGACCATGGGCAAGTGGATGAAGATGAGTGACCCGGCGTCGCAGATGCGTGCAGAAGCGACGGGCATCAAAGCATGGGTCTCCAGGGCCGAAGTGAGCATGGGCCGGTACCAGCAGTGGCTGTCCAAACCCTTTGAAGATTGGGGATATGGGCAATCCATCACTCCGAACTGCGGGCTGATTCTCTATGCCCATCGACTCTATGTGGCTGAGGGATTCGCGCAAGATGTCGAAACCGGAGTCACCCGGCTCGAGACCGACCTCACGGCCTGGCGGACCGTGTTGGGGCAGGCCAAGACGATGCCGGTGAAAATGTTGGCCAGCGCGGCAATGAATGACGACATCATGGTCGTGGGGGGGCTCTTGGTGCGGCCGGAGCTCGAGGATCGATTCGTGAGCCGATTGGCGAAACTCTCCCGGCCGCTCGAACAGGCTGAACAGTCTGTCCGATGGCCGATGCAGAGCCAGTTCGTGCTGGCCACAAAGACCCTGGACGAGGCGCTGCGTGAGGACCGGTCCGAGACGAGACCGTTCTACGGCGCCATCGCCGCCATGTTGCCGCTGCCGAAGCAACGCCGGTTTAATGCCTATGCGCAATATTATGAAGCGGCTGAGAAGGCGGCCGTGGAAGGACAGTATACCGACTTACCGAAACAGTCTCAGTTTGTGCGTACTCCGCCGTACGGGCTGGGAGACATATTCGTGAATCCCATTGAGAGCCTCGTCGGGCTCGATCCCCTTCCCACATGGGAACTGTACGCCGGGCGAGTGATGGAAACGGATGCCCGGTTACGGCTGGCATCCTTGCAGGCCTGGTTACGACGGACCTCGCCGGGGCAAGACCTGATGACCAGGATTGCCAAGGCCGGGCAAGGTGTGTACGACCCCTTCACCGGGTTTCCCATGCTGGTGAATAAGCAGAAGGGGATACTCTACAGTGTCGGGCAGGATTTGAAGGACAACGAAGCCTCGGATCGATTGGACGTGGTCGCGAAGATTCCTTCGGTCGCATGGCCTGACGGAAACCGCCCTGGCGAGAGCGAAAAATCCAAGTAGTCCTTTCCCACGCAGTCTCCTCCTCCTCATCTCCTGGTATCTCTCTTCCGTATGGTGCGCGTGAGGCCGCAGGCACAGGCCTGATCGCCAGAGTGGTCAGCCCACCCGTTTAATCCAGTCAACCGAGAGGTTCTTGGTGCGTTGTTGCTCCTAGGGGGGAGAAGCAGCGGGTATGTACCGACGACACGTGTTGGTGGACGCGGGAATGTTCGGCGAGGCCAAGGAGCATGCCTTGCCGCCCCTTGATTTCGAGGTTATTCGAGTTGAAAATCGAATCCATCCTGATGGTCCCCGGGTAGACAGGGGTAGGTGGGAATGAGCGGCTGGCATTCCCGGATCGCCATAGAGGGGCAGCCAGGCAGTCTGTGCCTGGGTGAGAGGGTGGGATCACTGGATCGAACCCAGGCATTGGACCGGTTCCTGGCAGGGATTGAGCGGCGTGCATTTCGCATGGCACATATCGCCACGGGGAATGAGGATGAGGCGCTGGATCTCGTGCAGGATGCGATGTTGAAGCTGGCGCACAAGTATGGTGAGCGGGCCGAAGCGGAATGGGGTCCGCTGTTCCACTGTATTCTGCAGAGCCGTATTCGCGACTGGTATCGTCGGGAGAGGGTGCGTAATCGTGTGCGGGAGTTTTTTCGCGCCTCTCAGGATGAGGAGGAGGGAGAGGATCGGCTGGAACAAATCGCCGATGCGACCGCCTCGGCGCCGGACGAGGAATTACAGCGTAAACGTGCCTGTGCGGAGCTAGAGGTGGCGTTACGCGCCCTCCCGCTGCGACAGCAGCAGGCGTTTCTGTTGCGCATCTGGGAAGAACTAGACGTCGCACAAACGGCTCAGGCGATGGGATGTTCTCAGGGGAGCGTCAAAACCCATTTGTTTCGAGCGTTACAGGTGTTGCGAAAACGATTGGGAGCGCATTGGCCATGAACGAACGATCGGACGAACATCCAGACCCGCTGGCGATGGCGGCCAAGGGGCTTCTCGATCGGAGTGTGCAGGATCTCAATCACAAGACCGTGCTGCGGGTGCAGCGCGCCCGGCTCAGCGCGTTGGACGCCGCTTCGCGCCGGCGGCACCCCTGGTTCCGGTGGGCCGGCGGTGTGGCGTTGGCGGCGATGACGGCGCTGGCCGTCACCATATGGATGGGGCCATTCAACGGAGCAAGCCACTCTCCTCTCTTGCTCGAAGATCTTGAGCTGATGCAATCGCCTGAAAATATCGAATTGTCAGAAGACCTCGAATTTTACGATTGGCTGGCCGATGGCACTTCTGCGACCGGCTAAGCGAGGGCTGTGGCTCAGTGTGTGTCTGGTGGCCTCACTGGTTCAGGCCGCTCCGGATCCGGCGCCAAGCCCGGACGAGATCGAGGCCGATTTTCTCGACTTCCTGGGATCCTGGCAGAACGACTCCGGCCGCTGGGTGGATCCCTTTCAAGTTGCTGAAGATCTTTCCGTAGACCATCGTCCGAAATCGAAAACCGATGTGCCGGGGCAGCGTACAAGCCCTTCTCCACGATCGAAAGGCAGTGAACAGCACCGCAGTTCGACCGTACCACGTGATCCGATGAGGATGCAGACCGGACCATGAGAGCGCTACTCGCGTGTGTGATCGTGTTGGTATGTGGCGTGGCCTCTGCCTGGGCTCAAGGCGATGCGGCTGGTGTGCCGTGGAACCAGCTGAGTCCCGGTGAGCAGCAACTGTTGCAACGGTTCAGTGAGAACTGGGATCAGCTGCCTCCGCGCAAACAGCAACGGTTGCGTAACGGGGCGCAGCAGTGGGGAACGATGACCCCGGAGGAGCGGCAAGAAGCGAAACAACGGTTTAAACAATGGCGGACGCTTCCACCGGAGCAGCAGCAACAGTTGCGCGAACGGTATCAGCAGTTTCAGCAACTCCCGCCCGAACAGCGTGAGTCGGTGCGGAACGCTCGGCGGTGGTTCAGGTCTCTCCCGCCCGAACAGCGTAAAGAGCTGCGGGAGAAATTCAAAAACATGACCCCGGAGGAACGGCACGCATATCGGCGGGAACTTCGCCGTCAGTACGGCGGGAATGGTAGTGGACAGGCACCCGGCGGGTCATCGCCGCAGTAATCAGTGGAATGCACCGATCGGTCTCTTCCCAGGACACTCTCCTCAAGCACCTAGTGGGGAGATTCAGCCCCTGAATCAGGGGAAGGTGTTTTCCGGTTGTCCTTCACGTAGGCGCTGCCGGGGCGGCTCTTGGCGACTTTCTTCAATTCCGAGGCAATCTTGCTGACATCTCCCGGGTGGGAGATGGTGCGATGTTCATTCGTCACCACGGCGATGGACTCACTCATGATGGGAAATCGTTCGTGGTTACCGCGGCGATCGACGGAGTCGATGAATCCTGTCTGTCGATCCTCCGGATCGTAGAAGTCCGGAATGACCAGATCGAACCGCTTGATGAGGGTCTGGCAGATCGCATCGATGGCGGAGGGGGCGCTCATAAACACAAAGTCGTCTCCGCCCACATGGCCGACGAATCCGTCGGTGCCGGTCAGTTCGCTGACCACGGTGGTAAGGATCCGGCAGGTGACGACTAGGACTTCGTCGCCGCGGACGTACCCATACCGGTCGTTGAACGACTTGAAGTTATCGATATCCAGGTAGGCCAGGGCAAAGGGCGATCTGCTTTCGATGCGGGCGGTCGTTTCATGGAGAATGGTGCTGTTGCCGGGGAGCCTGGTGAGGGGATTCGCGTCCAGTGAGCGTTCAAGCCGGCTCAGGCAAAGACGCACCCGTTGCGGCACTTCCTCTGGACGGTAGGGCACGGCGATATAGTCGTCCACCCCGAGCGTCGCCCAATCCAAATCGTTGATCCGGATATCACGCACCAGGATGATCAGGGGTAATCGGCCCAGGAAGGGGTCGGCGCGCAAGTCCTTGGCTAATGTATCTGCCGAACGGCCGTTGGTGCCTTCGGCGGCGAGTACGAGGCAGGGTGGATCGTGCACCAGTTCATGCATGGCGAGGCGGCCGACATCCGCTGTCACCACCGTAAAGCCAGACCGGTTCAGCGCTGCGGTCAGCCGCTCGATTTCAAGCGGATCGCTGTGTAGCAACAGAATGCGCCGGGTTGGGGACGCCCCGCTCATAAGTAGTCGTCGATGGTCTGAAATTCTTCCGTAGCCTGGGCCAGGCAGTGGGCGAGGCTCTGCTCATCCAGGCCCACCAGATCCCAGGCTTGATGGGACAGTGGCGGGACCAGATTGTCGCCGGGGTTCCCGCAGGAGAGACCCTTTACCAACACATCCGCCACGTGCACGATGGCGGTTTGAAGCGTCGCCTCCCGCGCTGCCGCCGGCGTATGGTGATGGAGAATAGGCTCCCTCAGGCTGATCGGGAGATGCCAGGCGGTCGCGAGCCATCCTCCGACGTCGGCATGGGTGACCGCGAACAGGTCCTGCTCCGCGTCCATAAGAGGTCGGGAGGTCTTGCGGGTCTGGGCTGTGATTTGTTGGCCGACATCGGGCCATTTGACATACAACACGACTTTGCCGATGTCGTGCAGGAGCCCGCCGACAAAGACTTCCTCCGGATTCTTCATGGCCGCCTTGGTGCCCAGAATGTGCGCGGTGATGGCGACTCCCAGTGAGTGCCGCCAGAGTTCGTTCATGCCGGCGTTGCGCATGATGTCGAACGCCGTGGCACAGAGGGTGAGGCCCTTCACCACGTTCAAGCCCAGGACCACCACCGCGTGAGCGACCGACGCAATACGCGAAGGAAAACCGTAAAAAGGGGAATTGGCCAGTCGCAAGACCTTGGCGGAGAGCACCTGGTCTTTTTCAATCAGCGCACCGATTTCTTCCGCCGACACGTTGGGGCGGCCGATCATCGAGGCGAGTTTCTGGACGACATGCGGCAGAGTCGGCAACTCCCCGACCTGCTCGATGCGTCGACGGAGATCAACGTGCCCTGAAGGGTTCATGCCGATGGCGTCGCCTCCGGATGGTCGCTGATTCCGTGCGTGGTTCGAAGGTGGAGGCGAATCGCCTCACGAAGTCGGCATTGAATCGGATCCTGGGCCACCAGTCGAAAGCGGTGGTCGAGCTCGGCTTCCAGCTCGTCGAGCGTCTTGCCGCTTGCATCACCCGCCTCCCCCTCCACGTAGACAGAGGTCAGCTCCAAGCGCTGCAATCGGGAGAGGGTCGCTTCATCCAGCTTGGCGCCGACAGGAAGCACCACCAATCCTGCGTTGTTGGTGACCGGTTTGGCGAGAATCATGCCCGGAGTGAGTTCTTCTATCACCACTCGTTTCATATGAGCGGTCTATCCTGGTTCAACGGCGCCTGGTGCAACGGCGCGCGGGTCCTGACTCGGTCGCTCTTTATCGGTCGGTTCCGGCCGAATCTGAAGAGGGTGGAGCGAGCAGGGCGCGGGGAGGAATGTATGCGCGCGCGATGGTTTTGTGTTGTCGACTTGACAGGATGGGGGACATTCCACAGAATCGGCTGCATTGTCAGCGAGCTGTGGTTTCAAGAAGGGAGCGCGAGATGAAGAGTGAGATTCTGTATCCCGGGGCATTTCCGATGGTGCGCGTCTATCTGAATGAAGGGGAGACGGTGAAGGCTGAGTCCGGCGCCATGGTGGCCGCCTCGCCGACGATCGATATCGAAAGCAAGATGGAAGGCGGTTTCCTGGGGGCGTTGTCGCGCAAGATGCTGAGCGGCGAGAAGTTTTTCTTCCAGACGCTCCGGGCCGGTCGTGGAGCGGGTGAAGTCCTCTTGGCTCCGACGGTGCCCGGTGAAATCGTGTTGCTGGATCTTGACGGCGTCAATGAATACATGGTGCAGAAGGACGGCTTTCTGGCCGGCGCGGAAGGGGTGAAGATCGAAAGCAAGATGCAAAGCCTCACCCGCGGCCTGTTGGGCGGCGAAGGGTTTTTTATTCTGAAGATCGGCGGGACCGGGCAGCTGGTCCTCAACAGCTTCGGAGCCATTCATAAGATCGACCTCAAGCCGAACGAAGAGTACATCGTCGATAACAGTCACCTCGTTGCCTGGACGTCCACCACTACGTACAATATCGAAAAGGCCTCCTCCGGCTGGATTGCCAGTCTGACCTCCGGTGACGGGCTGGTGTGCCGCTTCCGTGGTCCCGGAGTTGTCTACATCCAAAGCCGCAATCCCAGCAGTTTCGGGAATTGGATCAGACAATTCATTCCCGTCTCAGAATAACGGCCGATGAAATGCCCGCGCACTTCGTTCTCGGCTCACGACAAATCCTCAACGTACCCCCGAGGGTACGCCTCCGGTTTGCGTTCACCTGCGGCCTCGTTCGCAGCCATTTTGATCGGCCGCAAGATCTGAACCGATGAATCCTACTCCTAACGCGCTCTGTTTCGGTGATGGCCTGCCGGGCGCGGGTGCGCCGTGCTATGTCACGGTATCAGCCGATGGTCTGACCATGGATCCGGTCGGGAATGCTTCGCTTGGCGAAGAGGCCATTGCGTTCACGGCCATGTCCGTTCAGGCCGGGGGGCTGGATCATGATCAACTCGTGGTGTCGTGGGGAGAGGGCGCATCGGCCAGGACGCTTTATCTGAAAGACCCGGTCTTGATCATCGCCTTCCGTCGCGCCGCTCCGTCTGCGTTGATGGCGCATCTTGATCGGGCGGCTGAGCAGGGTCGGCGCGCGCGTCACAGCCATCGTGTCTTGTGGGGCAGCGCGGTGGGGGTGGTGGTCGGGCTGGGATTGCTGTTGTGGTTCGGGTCGGATCTGATCGTCGAATGGGCGGTAGCTCGCATCCCCGTTCAGTGGGAACAGAAGCTCGGCGAAACGGTCTATCAGGACTTCTTGACCAAAGAGACAGTGCTCAAGGAGGGCCCGGCTGTCACGGCGGTACAGGAAATGATCCAGCGCATGACGGTCAAGATTCCCAATAACCCCTACACGTTCCAGGTGTCGGTGGTTCAGAGCCCGGTGGTGAACGCGTTTGCGTTGCCGGGGGGCTATGTGGTGGTGTTCACCGGCTTGATGAAGAAGGCGGAGAGCGGGGAGGAAGTGGCAGGGGTGTTGAGTCATGAGTTGAATCATGTGTTGCAGCGGCACGGGATGGAACGTATCGTGAGGATGATGGGGTTGGCTGCGGTGGTGAGTATTCTTGTGGGAGATCAGCAGGGCCTGCTCGGGCTGGCCAGGCAAGTAGGAATGGAGTTGGCCACATTGAAGTTCGGCCGCGAGCAGGAGACGGAAGCCGATGTGACCGGCATTCGGCTCTTGCACGACGCACGCATTGCTCCGGACGGCATGATCCGGTTTTTTGAGCGTCTGTCGGAAAAAGACAAAGAACGTGTGGAGCTCTTCTCCACCCACCCCATGAGCGCGGCTCGCGCTGAGCGGTTGAAAGCGGAACTGGCCGCATTGCCCAAGCAGACTCCCGAGCCGTTCACCTTCGAGTGGAACAGCGTTCAGGACTCGTTGGGGACGTCCGAGCCAAAAAAATAGTTGTGGAGTGGCAGATGCGCATCGGGGTGGTTTCAGATACGCATGGGTTGTTCGACCGGGCGATTGTTCGCCACTTTTCCGGGGTCGACCATATCCTCCACGCCGGGATATCGGACGGGGCGGCGTCATTGAGCAGTTGGCACACATCGCTCCGGTGACAGCCGTATCCGGCAACGTCGATGGGTTCGAGGCGAGCGGGTTTCCGGTGGAGCAGGTGCTTGAACTGGCGGGCCGCCGGATCGCCCTGTACCACCGGCTCTATGAGGGTGGCCGGCTCACCCGCGACGGGGCCGGATTCTTGGCGCGTACGTATCCGTCGATTTGTATCTACGGGCATACCCACCAGCCGAAGGCGGAATGGCAGGAGGGGGTGTTCTTGTTCAATCCCGGGTCTGCGGGACCGAAACGGTTTCACTTGCCGCGCGCGGTGGGACTGCTGGTGCTCGAATGTGACACATTCGACGCGCGGCATATTTTGCTGGCTGATCGGGCGGAGTAAGGTGCGGTGACGGCACGCAGAATTTTTTTTGCTCTACAAGATGGGATACGTTGGCTATAATGCGACAGGCTATCAATAGGTAGTCGAGCGGATAGAATCAGCCACCTGTTTAAACGAGGAGGACTTATGCTGAGACAAGTCATCGTAGCATTGGGCGTGGCCGCAGTGGTATCGCAGGCGGGCTTGGCCTTGGCCGCCAATCCCGACACCGGACCGGGTTGTGGTCTGGGGAAGCTGGCCTGGGCGGATTATAAGAATCAAAAGAATATCGCCCCGCAAGTCATGATGGCGACAACCGACGGCACGTTCGGCAGCGGCACCTTCGGCATCAGCTCAGGAACGTCCGGCTGCACGAACGATGGGCAAGTCATGGCTGACCAGAAGACCACGATGTTCGCCTTACTGAACTTCGAGAATTTGACCCAGGAGATGGCGCAGGGAAAGGGTGAGCATTTGGCTTCCCTGGCTTCGCTCATGGGGATTCCGGACGAGCAGCATCCGGCGTTTTTTGCGTTAACCCAAGAGCGCTACACGGCGTTGGTGCAGGATGGTGAAACCTCGTCGGTCGCGTTGGTGAAGACGTTGAACGACGCGGTCTCCAAGAGCCCTGTCCTCGCGCAAGCCGTCAGCCGCTAACAATGCCAGGGCTCCGGTCAATGACCGGAGCCCTGTCCGTTCTTCTGCTTCCCATCGTGCCCATCCTGTCTTTTCTGCTGGCTCTTCTTGTCCTAGCGACGTCTGTCGCAGCGGACGATTTGCCCGCGCCTTATGTGACGCAACTTCTTCAACAGGCTCGTCAGGCTCGGTTGGCGGATGCGCGTGAGTGGCAGCTCCTGCTCCACTATCGTGCCAATCTGTTCGGTGGCTACACCAGTGAACAGGACGCCCCCGGGTTTTTTCTCTCGCCCGGAGGCAAGACCGATCCTCAGGCGGAGCTCGATGCGACGCTGAAACAGTTTTTTTCGCCGGACCTGGTCGGTCGCTCTCAGCAACCGGCTCAATGTGCGTTTGTCGCGCGCCACGCCTGGCTTGCGGAGCAGTTGGCCTGCGATCCGATGCAGCTGCCTCCCATGCCCTGCGAACGGTTCGAACGATGGATCGAGGAGTTTCATGCCCGGTCCATCACGCTCGTATTCCCGTCGGCGTTCATGAACAATCCCGCGTCCATGTTCGGCCACACGTTGTTGCGTATCGACCAGGAAGGGCAGACGCCGCACACCCGCATTCTGGCCTATACCATCAATTACGCGGCGGATGTGCCGCCTGACGAAGGTCTTGCCTATCCCGTGCGCGGCATCTTCGGCGGCTATCGAGGATATTTTTCCACCATTCCCTATTACCTCGAGGTGCAGGAATATCGGGACATTGAAAATCGCGATATCTGGGAGTATCGGCTGAATTTCAACGGGCCGCAAATCCGTCGGCTCCTCATGCATGCCTGGGAGCTCGGCAATGCCTCCTTTGATTACTTTTTCTTCAAGGAGAACTGTTCCTACCATCTGTTATCCTTGCTGGAATATGCGGACCCTTCGCTGCATCTGACCGAGCAGTTCCGGTTCTGGACTGTCCCGGCCGACACGGTTCGGGTGCTGGCGGCTGAGCCAGGCTTGGTGAACGAGATCGCATTTCGTCCGTCCCGTGTCACACTCATTCGCCGCAAGCGCGAACACCTGTCGGAGCCTGAGCAGGAGGTGGTGAAGCGATTGGTGCAGGATGCGTCCGCCGCTCAGTCGGAGGACCTTCGGATCCTGCCGCCGGCCCGTCAGGCGTTCGTGTTGGATGTCGCGTCCGACTATGTTCGGTATAGGGGGGAGCGCGACGAAGCGCAGGCAGCGACGGCTCGTGACCACAACCGGCAGATCTTGACCGCACGGAGTCTCTTGCGGATTCCGTCACAAGATCTCTTGATTCGTCCCTTCGCCACGCAGCCGGAGTTGGGGCACAAGACATCCCGCGCGAGTCTGGGCGGAGGCTGGCGAAACAACGACACCTTCGAAGAGGTCAGTGTGCGGGCCGGATATCACGATTTGCTCGATCCTGAGTCCGGCTATACGCCGGATGCGCAGATCGAACTCGGTTCGATCAGTCTGCGTCACTACAACCGGGCCGACCAGACGCGGATTGAACGGGCCACCCTGGCGAACGTGTTGTCGTTGTCACCGATCGATGGTCTGTTCCATGCTCCCTCCTGGAAATTGAATATCGGGATGCAGACGATCAAACATGGGACCTGTGAGCTCTGCAGCAATTGGAATGTCAGTGGTGGCATCGGCGTAGCGACGGACACGCATCTGCTCCGTCGTGAGGTCTGGTTTGCGTTTGCGGAAGTGGAGGGGAATTACAGCCGGGCCTACGAAGAACGGCATCGGGTCGGCGGTGGGGCATCGGTAGGGCTGTATGCCGATCTGGCCGAGCGATGGCGGCTGTTGGCCTCGGCGGGCTATCTCAGGTATGCGTTGGGCGAGAAGTCCGACGATGTGCGCTGGTCAGTGGGCCAGCGGTATACGGTCGCGCAGAATTGGTCGCTTCGCCTGGAGTACAGTCATCGCGATCATGATAACGATGTCCTGTTCACGATGCAGGCGTTTTTTTAGCGCGCCTGCGCGGCCAGGTAAGAGATTATGGAACGGGTGGCGATTGCGTCAGGCTCGACAGGGACGGTGCTTCGGTTGTGGCCAGACCTTTGTTCCTACGGAGTGGCGGCCCGCCTAGATCGTCGGGCATTGCGGACGCACCTTGTGCGCGGAATCCGGTGTCACCTGCTGGGGAGGCCCATCAACGGTCCTTTCCACGATGGGGCCATATGGACCTAGGGTTTGTACGACTCTGTTTGAAGGCACTCGCGCGTGAACCGGCTTTGCGATTGACAAGCCTGTGGAGGTTACCTATACTCCCGCCACGTAGAGCCCCAACTTGGTGGGCGCCATCAACTAACCTCGAGAGGG
>JACOEF010000776.1 GCA_024998705.1 Nitrospira sp. | reverse complement strand
GACGCGTTTTGCGCTCCGGATCGCCCATCAATATCTGGCCGACCGGGCTGCGAGTCGCGTGCTGGTAATCTGCCCGACGAACCACCTTCGAACGCAGTGGGCTTCCGCGGCGGGGCAGGTCGGCATTCAACTCGATCCGGCGCTCTCGAATGAACAGGCCTGCGAGGCCCGTGACTATCACGGTGCGGTCGTGACCTATCAGCAAGTCTGTCTGGCGCCTGAAGTGTTCCGGCGCGCCTGCCGCAGTCGCAAAACGCTGGTCATCCTCGACGAGTTGCACCATGCCGGTGACGGCAAAGATTGGGGCAAGGCGCTGCGCGAATCCTTCAGCGAAGCGGTCTTTCGCCTCGCACTATCCGGCACGCCCTTCCGTTCGGATAACAATCCGATCCTATACGTGCGGTACGAGCAGGGTGAAAGCCAGGCCGATTTCACCTATGGGTACTCACATTCGATTCGTGACGGGGTCTGCCGCCCGATTCTGTTCCCGAGCTACGAAGGCGAACTGACCTGGTTGTCGGATGGGCGCGAGCATCGGGCCACCTTCGAAGACGGGTTAACCTTCGAGCGTCAGCGGGAGCGACTCAAGACCGCGTTGCTTCAGGAAACGTGGCTGGGGCCTGTCTTGAGCGATGCCCATGCCGAATTGCAGCGGTTGCGTAAGCAAGAGCAGGCGGATGCGGGCGGGTTGATCGTGACCATGAATCAGGATCACGCGCGACAGGTGGCGGACCTGGTTCTGAAGCTCACGGGCACACGTGCGCTGGTGGCCGTCTCCGACGATCCCGCTGCCTCAAAAACCATCGAAACGTTTGCGCACCATAAGACCCAACAATGGTTGGTGGCGGTAAATATGGTGAGCGAAGGCGTCGATATTCCGCGCCTGCGGGTCGGTGTGTATGCGACCAACGTGTTGACCGAGATGTATTTCCGTCAGGTCGTCGGACGGTTCGTGCGGATGCAGGATAAGGTGCCGAAACCGCAACGGGCCTGGCTCTATCTGCCGAAGGACGCGACGCTGGTGCATTATGCCAAACGTATCAAGGTCGAGCGCGATCACGTCCTTGAAGAGATCATGCCGTCCGTGCAACGGACATTGTTCGGCACGGCGGCCACGTCGCTGAAAGAATATATCCCGCTGAACGGCGTGGCGCGGCTTGATGCGTTGATCGGCGCGGACGAGGGCGATCCGGCCGGTGAAGGTAAGGGACAGCCGGAACCGGCGGTCGCGTTGCATGACCAGAAAAACATCTTGAGGGACAAACATCGCTCTCTGGTCGGGGCGGTGGCGCGGAAGTGCGGCATGGATCATCGGCAGCTCAATGCAGAATTGATCAAGCGCACCGGCGGCCGGGTTGATCAGGCGACCATTCCGCAATTAGAGCGGCGGATCGCCCTGCTGGAGAAATGGCGGGATTCCGGCTTCGACAAGAAGCGCTGAGCGACTGAAGTGTGGTAATGATGACAGACTCGATCGGTGAGTGACAGTG
>JACOEF010000775.1 GCA_024998705.1 Nitrospira sp. | reverse complement strand
CTACAGACACCGTACTGTTTATGATGGTCATCTGTGGCTGATACTGCTCAATGTACTTGGCGGTCTGACCAATGAAATCTTTGATTTTGAAGGGGTAACAGACATGCATGACATCAATCGCATCAGGCGGATCGGCTGGTGGCGCGATGTCTACACCAACGGTCTTGTGATGTTTCGAGATTACCTCAAGTAGAGGCCGACCGATCTCGCCTAATCCGACAACCATAACCTTTCCATTCGTGCTCATGAGCTCACCCTCTCTTCATCAAGCCGATCCAAAATGGAGACTGTATCCGTCCCCAGTCAATCTGAATTGGCTAATTTCGGCACATTTGAGCAATCTTGACTGGAAGCTTCGAGATAGCTTCCCGGAGTCTCCGCAGCTGTTCTTTCTGATGAAATGCAATAAGATCAGCAGTAACAGGTCTTGCAGTTCTGGTAACAAAACCCCACGCGAACCCCATAAACAACAGGAGGCCTCCAAGGATATAGGGCTTATTTTTCATCTGTAGGCACGCCCTGAAGATCTCCCAGAAGGGGTGACCTCCCAGATAGTAATCTTGCCAACCAAGTTTGTACCACGCCTGCAGTTTTCCGGATGAGGCCGTACCCATTGGTCGGTGATGATGGCAAACCTTTTCAGTAAATGTTCTAGTTTTCCAACCTTTCATTCTCGCTGTGGTCACAGCCACCCAATCAATGCCACCACCTTGTATCGGCTTGTATCCACCCACTTCCTCGAAACACCGGCGACGAAAGAGCTGACACGCGCCTGAAACGTGCTCCACATTCGTAAATCGGTAATCATACGATTCGTTGCCTTCAATAAACGGAGTTCCTGCAACGCCGAGTGCCGGATCTTCTGCAAACTTGTTCATGAGATACACAAAATAGGTCTCGTCGAAGGTAATATCTGCATCTAAGTTCCCGATCACATCATAAGAACTACCGTGCAGCTTCTCGTACCCCGCATTAAAACAGTGCACCTTCGCACCAAAGTGTCGATCCCTGTGTTCCGGCATACGCACAAGCTCGATCCACTGATGATCAGCAAGAAAACGTTTCACGATCTCATCGGTACCATCAGTAGATCCATCGCTGACAATAATCCATTTAAGAGGACGAAGCGTTTGAGCACACACAGAGCGAATCGTTCCCTCTATGAAATTCGCTTCATTTCTCGCCGGGGTGATTAAGATGTAGCTTGGGATGTTACTTTGCATATCGCGGTTTACACCCATTGCGGGCACGATGTGACGCACACAAGAGAAAGTGTCTTGGGCCTCCAAATATCGCTTGCCGCGTTATTCATAACCATATGTGGGATGCAACACATCAACTTTCTCTGCTCGCTGAATGAGAAGTATTCTTGATCCTCTGCTTTACTCCTACGACCTGAACTCTAACGACCTCTCCTTGCCAATCTTCTTACTTCCTGCAAACATTTTCTTTACCCTCAGCAATTCCCAATACCGTTGCAAACGAGTTTTCACAAATCCTTTTGAAATACGCCAACCGCCCTGCCGAAGATGAATCCCGAACCGCCCAAATTGATGCCAGTGTTTGGCATCGCAGACATCCTCCGGAAACAGCACGGTGACATGATTTGTCGCCTCAGGGAATTCCGCCAATGTTCTCGACACCAGCAGCGGTCCGGTGGTGTAGAGCACGTAGTACTCGTCGAGAAATATGCGTGGCACAGATCTGCCCATAGTTGCAACCCAGTCATGCTCTCTTTGGGCCCGCACGCAGTTCTCAATGATGGCGAGGAGAAAGGGATGCCCCGCTGCCGCGCCAAAAGCGTAGTTGCCGACCTCCCAGTCCATGCCGTGTTCTGCACGAAGGTATTCATTGATGGTCAGCGCTTCAAAGGGGAACACGCAGGCATGATCCACTAACTCCGCGAGACTTGCCGCCAACAACACATCCATGTCGAAGTAGAATCCGCCCAAGCGGTAGACTGCCAGGTATCGAAAGAAATCGTACTTCTGGATCGGAACCGAGAAGGAATGGAACACCTGTCGATACTCGGGAAATTCACGCTCAACGAATGCTTCCACCTGATGATCATCGAAATGCCTGTACTCGAAATCAGGGTTGAGCAAACGGATGTTTGCGACCGCTGCCTGCTCAGCAATGGTCAGATTCAAGCTCTTACTTGTTTGAATGATACGCTTCGGAATCGTTGTATTCATGGCACGACGGGCGAGGCAGATGTTCGCAGGGCTGTCGGTATGCGTCTGTTATCTTTTCACATACCAATCGTCATTTTGCGAAAAGGTTAGAAACTTCCTTACATACCCCTTGGAGGTCAGCAGTGCACAAATCTTGTCCCGAGCCTCCGTAAAGTTGTGCTCACAAGTCACGATTTTGATTCGATATCGATCAAAATCGAATGCGCTCAGAATGTCCAACTCCGACCCCTCAGTGTCAATAGACAGGTAGTCGATCTCCGCTGGCGCGCCATGCTCCTGCAACAGTTCATTAAGGCTGATGGTCTCCACCAGATACCTATCTCCTTTCGTACGGGAGTTACTATAGCGGTCCGTGTCGGAATAGGCATGGATCGTCGACAACTCAGGCTCAGTGACTTGATTGAATTCCACATGGGCACCGCTTTCTCTCCACACGCATCTCTCGTCAATGCGGCATCGTCTGTTCTTCTTCAGCTGTTCATGCCAGATGCGTCCGGGCTCCGCAAGAATCCCATTCCAGCTGTACCGCGTCTCCATGAGATAGGAATTACTGGAATCCACCCCATTCGTCGCGCCAAACTCAACGAAGTACCCACCAGGCTTTTCTTGTAACTCATACATCACAAACAGATCCTGTAGCAGTTGCGATTTAGACTCCTGGAGATGTTTTTGGACGAATAGCAGAAATCCAACCTCATCTGAACGCACCTCGGTACGCTTGAGCATGGCCAACTCGGCCAAGCCGTTGTAAATCTTGTCGAGACTTGCACGTTCGCGATCACGTTCGTACTTCGTGAGCTCCACTCCACACGCATTTAGGATACGCTTGACTGTCCTGACCGTGACTGTGCGAGCCGCACGCGCGGATTTATTCATTGAATGCACACTTTTCTCTTAAGAGAGCTGGAATTTTTCGTGGCTAAACGAAACACCCGCCTCCTCAACTTACTGTACCCTGGTTCGGCTAATGAGTAGTGCTGAATCCGACCGCAGTATCTGAACACGCCCGAATGGAGACTTTCTCCGCAGTATCGTATTACAAGGCGCTTCGATCAGGTGGTAACACGCAATCGCTGTGAGCAGCGCGCTACCGATGAAAACAAATGCTCCCGCGATCCAT
>JACOEF010000774.1 GCA_024998705.1 Nitrospira sp. | reverse complement strand
CGAAGGACTCTGACCTCCCCAGCCACCCGGCACCAACACCTCAACCCTGTTACGCGAGCAGATTCGCCGCCGAAGGCCGCCAGCATGGCAACGAAAAAGACCAAGAAAACCGCCCCAAAGAAAAGCCCTGCAAAGAAGAAAGTACCGACCAAGTCCAGCGGGCCCGCTGCCTCGCGCGTCGTCAAAGGTCTGCAGCCGGCGAGCCCTGAGTTCCGCGTGACTCCGGCGCCGGGCAAAAAACTGTTGATGACAGAGGTCGCCTTGCGCGACGGACATCAATGCCTCCTCGCAACCAGAATGCGCACCGAAGACATGCTGCCCATCGCCCAAAAACTGGACGCCGTAGGATTCTGGTCGTTGGAGGTCTGGGGCGGCGCCACCTTCGACACATGCCTCCGGTTTCTCAAAGAAGATCCCTGGGAACGCCTGCGCGCGCTCCGCGCGGCGATGCCGAAAACGAAGCTGCAAATGTTGTTGCGCGGCCAGAACCTTGTCGGATACCGCCACTACGCCGACGACGTGCTGGAGAAATTCATCGAGCGCTCGGCATTCAACGGCATCGATGTCTGCCGCATCTTCGACGCACTCAACGATGTCCGCAATCTGGAGCGAGCCATCCGTGAAGTCAAAGCCTGCGAAAAGCACGTAGAGGCGGCCATTTCCTACACCACCAGCCCGGTCCACCGGCTGGATGGATTCGTGACGATGGGGAAACGGTTGGAAGACCTCGGCGCCGATACCATTTGCATCAAGGACATGGCCGGGCTACTGGCGCCCGTGGATGCCTATCGCCTGGTCAAGAAACTCAAAGCGGCGGTCCGCGTGCCCATCCACCTCCACTCCCACTATACGTCGGGCATGGGAACCATGTCGGCCCTGATGGCGGTCATGGCAGGACTCGATCTCCTGGACACCTCAATTTCTCCGCTTGCCGGAGGCGCCTCGCATCCCCCCACCGAGTCCATGGTGGCTGCGTTACGAGGCACACCCTATGACAGCGGATTGGATCTGGAGGATCTGCAGCCCATCGCAGAGCATTTCCGGAACGTGCGCCGGAAGTACCGACAAT